>CAMCEP010000068.1 GCA_945873675.1 Asaia bogorensis | reverse complement strand
TTGGCGGTACCTGTTCCGGGGAACATGGCATCGGCCTTGGCAAGCGCGAATTCCTGGAACAGGAACATGGCGATGGGGCGCTTTCTGTCATGCGGGCCTTAAAGGCAACGCTTGACCCCAAAGGTATCCTAAACCCCGGCAAGATGTTCCGGAATTGATGATCGCACACATTCCATGAATCTGATCGCGCTTTCCATCATCGCCTTGACGATGGGGCATGTGTTTTCGAATGCGGTGCGCACCCTGCCTGCGATTGCGGCTGATGTGCTGCAACGTGATCTGGGCGTCACCGCTGATGGGCTTGCCGCGCTGACCGGCGCCTTCCCCGCAACCTTTGCGCTTGCGATGCTGCCCGTGGGTGTCGCGCTGGACCGCTGGGGCGTGAAGCCCACCGCGCTTTGCCTGCTTTCCATTGCGGCGATTGGCGCAGTGCTGGGTGCCTATGCCGATAGCGCCTGGTCCATGCTGGTGGCGCAAATGATCCTGGGCATTGGTTGTTCGGGGATGCTGATGTGCCCCATTACCTATGCCGCCAAGAACATGCCGGCACAGCGCTTCGGGCTTTGGGGCGGGATTGTGCAGGCGCTGGGCAATACCGGCATGGTGATTTCCGCAAGCCCCTTGGCCTTTTTGGTGGAATATTCCGGCTGGCGCGCGGGTTTTATCGCCTGTGCTGGGCTTGCGATTTTCGCGGCCTTGTCGGTTGCTTTTGTGGTGCGTGAAACCCCGCCAGATGCGGCAACACGCCGCAGCCTGAAAGATGACGCGCGTGATGTCATCAGGCTGGGCTTTTCGCGTGAATTGCGCGCGCCGATTGTCCTGGCCTGGACATCCTTCGCCGTGGTCCTTGGCGTGCGTGGCCTCTGGGGCGGGCCTTGGCTGATGGAAGAACGCGGGCTGTCGCGCGTGGAAGCCGGGCATGTGCTTTTGCTTTGTACCATTGCGCTGATCATCGGGCCTTTGCTTGCGGGCATTCTGGAACGGCGCTTTCAAAAACATCGCGGCGGTATTCTGGCGGGCGGGCATATCGGCGCGGTGGCGGCCATCGCCCTGATGGTGCTGGGCGGCGCGCTTGCCTGGCCGGTGGCCGCGGATGCGGTGCTGCTGGCGCTGTTCGGCTTGTTGATCTCAACCCAGGTCATCTGCTTCGCCCTGGTGCGCGCAGCCACCCCGCCAGAACGCGTGGGCCGGGCGCTTTCGGCCATGAATGTCGCGTTTTTCGGTGGCGCTGCCATCATGCAGGCAGCTTCAGGTGTTGCGGCCAGCATCGGCGGGATCGGCGCGGCGCTCATGACCTTTGTTGTTGCGGTGCTGATCTGCTGCATAATCTTCATCATGCTGCGCACGCGGGAGGCTTGATACGCCAGCCTTTCCGTCGCAGATGAACCCTTGAAAAGGCAGGGGCAAATCCGCCCGCCGGGATGAATGGGTGCAGGGCAATGGATGGCATGAATGACACGGTGGGCCGCTTCGGCAGCGGCCAGGCGGTGCGGCGGCTGGAAGATGGGCCGCTTCTGGCCGGTGCGGGCCGCTTCACCAATGACGAAGCCCTGCCGGGCCAGGCGCATCTGGTGTTTTTACGCTCCCCCCATGCACATGCACGCATTGCCTCGATTGATACCAGCGCCGCGCGCGCCATGCCGGGTGTGGTGGCGATCCTGACCGGGGAAGATGTGGCGGCGGCTGGGCTGAAATCGCTTGGCGTTGCCCTCCCCTTCAAGCGGCCGGATGGGTCCGATTTGGCCGCGCCGCCGCGCCCGATCCTGGCGCAGGGGCTGGTGCGTTTTGTGGGTGAACCCGTCGCCGCCATCATCGCCGAAAGCGCCGCCGCGGCGCGTGATGCTGCCGAAGCAATCATGGTGGATTACGAAGAATTGCCCGCCGTGACGGAACTGCGCGACGCCATCGCCCCCGGTGCGCCGCAGCTTTGGCCCGCCGCCGGCAATAATATCGTCGCCGAAACCCGCTATGGCGATCAGGCGGCAGTGGAAGCTGCCTTCGCAAAGGCCGCACATGTTGTGGCGCTTGATCTGGTGAACCAGCGCTTGGCGCCGGTTTCCATGGAACCGCGCGTCGTGCTGGCCGATTATGATGGCGCTGGTGATCGCTTCACCATCCGCATGAGCACGCAAATGCCCTCCGGCTTTCGTGATCAGCTTTGCAAGGAAGTGCTGGATATCCCGACCGATCGCGTGCGCGTGCTGGTGGGCGATGTTGGCGGCGGCTTTGGCATGAAAACCGGCCTTTATGCCGAAGATGCCGTGGTGGCCTTTGCCGCGCAGCGCCTGGGCCGCCCGGTGCGCTGGGCTGCGGAGCGGATGGAAGATTTCCTCGCCGCGCTGCATGGCCGCGATACGGATAGCAAAGTGGAATTGGCGCTGGATGCTGATGGCAAGGTGCTGGGGCTCCGCGTGCGCACGCTCGCCAATATGGGCGGCTATACGCGCAATTCGGGTGTTGCCATTCAATTGCTGATTGGGCCTTGGGTTTCGACCAGCATTTACGACATCACGAATATTGATTTCCAATTCACTGCCGTGCTGACGAATACCGCGCCCACTGGCCCTTATCGCGGTGCCGGGCGGCCGGAAGCTATCTATATCATCGAACGCCTGATGGATGCGGCGGCGCGCAAACTGGCGCTTGATCCTGCGGAACTTCGCCGGCGCAACATGATCCGGCCAGAGCAAATGCCCTACAAGAACGCCATGGGCCAAAGCTATGACAGTGGCAGTTTTGAAAAAATCATGGACCAGGCCTTGGTCGCCGCAGATTGGCAGGGTTTCGCCGCGCGCGCCGCGCAATCGGCCAAGGCGGGCAAGCTGCGCGGGCGCGGCATTGCGACCTTCCTGGAATGGACTGGTGGGAATGTGTTCGAAGAACGCGTGACCGTTGCGGTGAAGGCCAATCGCGAAATTGAAATCTACGCCACCACGCAAGCCATGGGTCAGGGCATCGCTACCAGCTATGCGCAGCTTGCCGTGGATGTCTTTGGTGTGGAACTCGACAACATCAAAATCGTCATGGGTGATTCTGATCGCGGCAGCGGCTTTGGCAGCGCCGGGTCACGTTCGCTGTTCACTGCAGGATCAGCAGTGAAGGTCGCCGCTGACAAAACCGTGGACAAGGCGCGTGATCTTGCCGCCGATGCCTTGGAAGTGGCTCCCGTTGATCTGGAATATCTGGCCGGCGCCTTCCAGGTGGCGGGCACGGATCGGCGCATCGGGCTTTTCGAATTGGCGGCGAAGCAGCCGGAAGGCCGCATTTTCATTGATTCCACCAGCTCTGTCTCCGGCCCCACCTGGCCCAATGGCTGCCATATCGCCGAAGTGGAAATTGACCCTGATACCGGTGAGGTTGCCATTCCGCTTTATGTTTCCAGCAATGATGCGGGGCGCGTGGTGAACCCTTTGATCGTGGAGGGCCAGGTGGTGGGCGGTGCGCTGCAAGGCATCGGGCAGGCATTGTGTGAGGCGGTGATCTATGATCCCTCTACCGGCCAGCCGCTGACCGCAAGCTTCATGGATTACACCCTGCCGCGCGCAGATATGCTGCCAACGGCGACCACGTTGCTTGATCAATCCATCCCCTGCCGCACCAATCCTTTGGGCGTTAAGGGCGTGGGTGAACTTGGCACCATCGGCGCCACGCCAGCGCTGGTGAATGCGGTGGCGGATGCGCTTGCGCGGCATGGGCGCGGTGCGGTGGCCGATAGCGTGCAAATGCCTCTCACGCCGCCCCGCATCTGGGCGCTGCTGCAGGGCTGAAGCACGCATGGCGCTAGGCAGAAAACGCAGCCGCGAACGCCGCCAGCGCGCCACGCGCTGGCTATGGCGCCTGTCGCAGGCGGTGATGATTCTGCTGGTGTTCTTGGGCTTCGGTACCGTCACCTATCGCGGCGCGGAGGAAATCGCACGCGCCGAGGTCACCACCCTTGAAGCACGTCTGGTGGCGGCGGCAAAACGCGAAAGCGCCGCGACTGGCGAAAAAAACCAGCTTATCGCCGAACTTGAACAAGCGCGCGCCGAAGCCAGCACCTGGCGCGCGCGCCATGATCAGGAAGTGCCGCGCCCGCCCTTTACGGATGTACTGGCCACCGCTGCGCAGCGTAGTGCGGCTGGTGTAGCGCCCGAACGGCTGATCGAAGTGCTCCGTGTGGCCGATAATCCGCGCCGCTGTGAAGGCCGCCCCATTATCCGCCGCTTCGCCATTCGCTTTGGTGGCACGCCAAGCGCCGATGAAGGCACCAGTTTCCTGGATGGCTTGCTCCGCATTACCGTTGCCATGCCAGCGGGTGCCGAGGATGTGGTGCGGCTGGCCAATGTGTCGGTCACCACCACTTGGAATGGGCGCACGGAACACCTGACCGGCCTGCCACAGCGCCTGACGCTCCCGCTCAGCAATCTGGAACTGGACCTTGCCATTACCGCGAGTGACTTGCGCGGCTTCGCGCAGGCCGCGCTTGCCACTTGCCCGCGGAACTGAAGGCTCTGGACAGGGCCTTGTATCAGCGCAACCATTCCCCCGCATTACCGGAGGAAACCCATGAATCGCCGTGACACGCTGAAGGGCACGCTTGCCCTTTCAAGCCTGACCGCCTTGCCGGCTTTGGCGCAGAATCTTGATCGGCCAGTGCGCTTCATTGTGCCCTTCGCCCCGGGTGGCACCTCGGACATCGTTGCGCGCTTGCTCTCACCAGAACTCACCAAATCCTTCGGCCAGAATGTGGTGGTGGAAAACCGCACGGGCGCGAGTGGCAATATCGGCGCTGACCTGGTAGCGAAATCCCAGCCCGATGGTCACACCATGCTGATCATCGATGTCTCGACCCTCGCCACCGCGCCATCGCTCTACACGCGTTTTCCCTTTGATCTGAAGCGGGATTTGGCGCCGGTGACGATGCTGATCTACGCGCCCTATATCCTGGCGGTGCATCCTTCCGTGCCGGTGAATAACGCGGCCGAATTGGTGGCCTATGCCAAAGCCAATCCCACCAAGGTCAATGTTGGCCATGCCGGCATTGGCGTCGGCAATCACCTCACCGGGCTTTTGGTGACGCAGCATTGGGGCGCTGACCTCACGCAGGTGCCCTATCGTGGCGGGGCGGCGGCACTCACCGCGGTCGCCTCGGGCGAGGCACAAATGCTGATCAATGGTGCGACCGCCACCGCCCCCTTCTGCAAACAGGGGCAATTGCGCGCCATTGCCGTAACCGGCCCCCGCCGCCTGCCGGATTTCCCGGATGTGCCGACCTTCAAGGAACTCGGCTGGCCGGCGGCCGAAAGCGGCACCTGGCAGGGCGTACTGGTACAGGGCGGCACCCCGCCTGCGATGGTGGAACGTCTGTCGCGTGACCTTCGCGCTGCCATGGCAGTGCCTGCTGTTGCCGACCGCATCACTGCGATTGGCGGTGAAAATCGCGCCGAGGGCCCGGAATCTTTCCGCCGCTGGCTGGATAACGAGATCGAGGTCTGGGGCCGCGTGGTGCGCGCCAATAACATCAAGCTTGATTAATGCTGATGTGACGCGCAGCATTTTTCTGGCTGGGCCGTGGCACAACGAGGGCTTTGGTAGGATCACCGCCTAGGAGCCTGCCTGAGCCACGTGGAATCACTTTGCTCAACCGGAAATGCGCTGGCCGTGGCAGACAAGCGCTCCTGAGCGTTGCAACATGCGCCAAACATATCGCACCAAAGGGGAACCGCCATGTCATCCGGCAGCTATGACCGCACCAGCTTCAAGGGCCTTACCTTTCATGATGCCGTGCCGCGTTTCCTGGCCGGGCAGGATAATCCCCGCGCCTATCTGGAACGCTGCTTAGACGCCATCGCCGCCAAGGATGGTGTGGTACGCGCCTTTGTCGTGCTGAATGAAGCGGGTGCGCGCTCTGCCGCCGATGCCTCATCCGCGCGCTACAAGGCGGGCCGAGCACTTTCAGCGATTGATGGCATGCCGATCGGCATCAAGGATCTGATCGAAACCATAGACATGCCAACGCAAATGGGCTGCGGCGCCTTCGCCGGCAATTTCCCGAAGCGTGACAGCATCATGGTGCGCGCGCTCCGCGATGCCGGCGCGGTGATCATGGGCAAGACGGTCACGGCGGAATTGGGCATGGCGCATCCGGGGCCAACGACCAACCCCTTGGATCCACGCCGCACGCCGGGCGGTTCATCATCAGGCTCCGCAGCCGCCGTTGCCGCCAATATGATCCCGGCGGCGATTGGCACGCAGGTGGGTGGGTCCATCATCCGCCCCGCTTCCTATTGCGGGAATATCGCGCTGAAGCCCACGCAAGGCGCGATCCATCGGGGGGAGAGGCAATCGCTCAGCCAATCCACCGCCGGGGTGCATGCCAATAGCCTCAATGATATGTGGACAGTCGCCATCGAAATCGCCCGTCGGGCTGGCGGAGACCCTGGCGCGCCAGGGTTGTTCGGCCCGGCAAGCGCGCCCGCGCCGGTCAAGCCCGCGCGGCTGATTGTGATGGAAACCGAAGGCTGGGCGGATTTGGATGCAGCTTCCATCGCCGCCTTTGAAGGTTTGCTCGCAAAACTCCGCGCTGCGGGGGTGGAGATCTGGCGCCGCGCCGATCATCCGCTGATCGAAGGTTTTGAACGCGCTTTGGCTGAGGCGAAAGCGATTACCGCCGATATCTGCGCCTTCGAACAACGCGCGGGCTTGCAGCATTTGGCGGAAACCGCAGCCGATCGCGTGAGCCCCCGGCTTTTCACGCGCTTGCAGCACGGCACCAAGGTTGACCTGGAAACCTATCGCGCCCGGCTTCTGGAACGGGACGAGCTTCGCCGTCGCCTGGCCTCCCTCGCACCCTTGGCGGATGGGTTGATTGCACTGTCATCCCCTGGGCCTGCGCCGGTATGGCTCGGCGATCAGCCAGACCAGCCCCTGGTGCAGCGCCCGACCGGGGATATCAGCTTCAATGCCGGCACGTCTGCGCTTGGCTGCCCGGCGGTGAATGTGCCGTTATTGGCGGTGGAGGGCATGCCGCTTGGCGTGCAGATTATCGGCCAATGGCATGAAGATGCGCGGGCGACTGCGATGGCGGCTTGGGTCGCGGGCGCTGCCTAATCCAGCAGCACTTCAACGCCAAGCGCAACGGCCGCGTTGCGCAAGGCGCGGTCCATGGAAGCCAGTGGCAAGCGTCGGCGCTGCGCCAATTCCAGATAGGTCGCGTCATAGACCGAAAGCGTGAAGCGCTCCGCAAGCCGCAGTGTCGCTTCCCAGGATTTTTCGGCGGTTTCATCATCAAGCGTGATGGGCAGGGCGCGCAGCAGGCCCGCAAGCTCTGCCCGTTTTTGCGCATCCAGCCGGCGCCGGCGTTCCGCCACCAGCAAGCCATTCAGTGCTTCGAGCGGCCAGAGCAGCGGCGCAATCGCGCCTCTTTCCACCACACGGTCCAGCAGGGCCATGATGGGGGGCGATTGTTCATCCTCAAAGCACCAGGCAAGCGCCACGGAATTATCAAGCACGAAGCTCACTTGCGGCCTTCTTGGACCAATTCCTTGATCGGGATGCCGGCAAGCTTCGCGCCACGGCTGGCGGCGCGCAGCGCCTCGGCGGTCTGCCGCGCCTTATCCTGATCGAAGCTTGGCAAGACCGGTACCAGTTTCGCCACAGCAACGCCTCGGCGGGTGATCGTGACTTCCTGGCCGCGGACCACTTGATCAACAAGCGCGCTGAGCCGGTTTTTGGCGTCGAAAAGAGGGATATTCATGTTGCTGATCCATCTGGACAGATAGCTATCTAGCCATGTGATAACGCTTTTGTCCAGGTTTTTGGGCGCCATATGTCGCCGCGGCAGCGCGCGCCTAATCCAACAAAACGCCCCGAAAGGCCGCCAGCCGCGCCGGCGTCAGCCCAAGCCCATCTTCCAGCAAACCCGCCTCAGACCCAAAGGGCGACACCGCCGCATCCAGCGCGGCGGCCAGCAGCGCCGGGTGCGTGTCCAATATCGCTTCCTTCGCTTCTTGCGGCGCTTCATCGGGCAAGGGGTGGTCGCGGCGCCAGAAGCGGTCCGTTGCCACGTAATCCGCCAGGATTTGCTCCTGTGAAACGCCAAGCGCGGTCAGGATCAGCGCCGCACCAAGCCCGGTACGGTCCTTGCCTGCCGAGCAATGAAACAGCAGCGGTCGGCGTTCATCTTCCAGGATCAGATCACAAAGCCGGCGATAAACCGGCAATTGCTCGGTCGCGTAATTCAAATAGGCAATGCCCAAAAGCCGCGTGGTCTCCGCCCGCGTTGCTGCGCCATTCGCCAGCAGGTCGCGCAAGGATGCGCCGATGCGCGGTTCAATCGGCAGCGGCACGGCCCGCGCGCTGGGCGGCAGGCGCGAAGGGGCGGCGGCGGCTTCGCGCGTGCCGCGCAAATCGCAAACGGTGCTGAGGCCAGTGGCTTCCAGCGTTACCAAATCCTGATCGGTCAGGCGGTGCAGCGCATCGGACCGGAACAGCACCCCATGGCGCAAAGCCCGGCCCTGATGGCCACGCCAGCCGCCGAGATCACGAAGGTTGGAGGCGCCTTCAAGCGGCAGAAGTCGGGGCAAAATCTGGGTCATGGGCGATTTATGCCAGAAAGTGTGGCGCTGGCCATGCGGCGGGATTGTTTCACGTGAGGCAAATCTATTTTAGAAGGCGCGCGGCATTTGCCGCCTTTGGGAATAAGATATGGGCACGGCCCTGGAAATTCTGATCATCCTGCTGCTGGTTCTGCTGAATGGCGCCTTTGCCATGTCTGAACTCGCCATCGTGTCCTCTCGGCGGTCCCGCCTCATGGCCATGCAAAAGCGCGGCGTGCGCGGCGCGGATACCGCGCTGGCGCTGGCCGAGGATCCGAAGCGCTTCCTGCCGACGGTGCAGGTGGGCATTACCATGGTGGGCATTATCGCCGGTGCCTTCGGTGGCGCGCGGCTGTCCGGCACAATCGCCCATGCCCTGGAAATGCTGCCCTTCCCGGTGCCCTTCGTGCAGGAAGTCGCTTTCGCCCTTGTGGTCCTGGCGATTACCTATCTCAGCCTGATCCTGGGTGAATTGGTGCCCAAGCAATTGGCGCTGCGGGAGCCCGAGAAAATCGCCATTCTGGTCGCGCGCCCGCTGGCGCTGCTGGCGCGAATCACCGCGCCCATGGTCTGGCTTTTGGGCGCATCTTCCGCCCTGGTGCTGCGGTTCTTCGGCCCTGCCCCCACTTCCGACCAATCCGTGACGGAAGAAGAAGTGAAGGCCGTGGTGGCGGAAGGCGCTGAGGCCGGCGCTTTGGAGACCGAAGAACGCCACATGATCGAACGCGTGCTGCGGCTGGGCGATAAGCCCGTGCGCGCGCTGATGACACCGCGCAATGATATCGCCTGGCTTGACCGGGCCGAGGCGCCGGAAAACCTGCCCGAGCGGCTGCGCGCCGCGCATGTCACGCGCTTCATCGTGGCGGATGGGCGCGTTGATAATGTGGTCGGTGTGGTCGCGGCCAAGGATTTGCTCGATCAGCTTCTGGCCGGTGGGCCGATATCGCTCGAAGCGGCTTTGCGTCAGCCCATGGTGCTGCCCGATACGCTGACCGCTTTGGATGCGCTGGAACGCCTGCGCGGAGACCACCTTGGCATGGCGCTGGTGCTGGATGAATACGGGTCCTTTGAGGGCATGGTGACGGCTTCCGATTTGCTGGAGGCGATCATCGGCGAATTGGGCCCGACCGAGCCCATGCCATCCGAAGCGGCGGTGCTGCGCTTTGATGGCTCGCTTTTGCTGGATGGCAGCATGCCATCCGATGAATTGCGCGCGCGGCTTGACCTACCGGAAATGCCGGGTGCCGGCACCTATCACACCGTCGCTGGGCTGATGCTGGCCCTGCTGCAACGCGTCCCGCGTGAGGGGGACCGCATTGTCTGGGCCGGTTGGCGATTTGAAATTGTGGATATGGATGGCAGGCGCGTGGATAAGGTGCTGGCCAGCCGGGAAGAAGCAGGCGGTGATGGTGGCGGGTGAGGATTTTTCTTGTCCGGATGGCTTCCGTACGTTATAATTCCTCTCCTAAGGAGTTTCACCATGTCCGTATCCCTGTCGTCTTTCGTCACCGCCCCGGAAGGCGGCCGCATCGAATTCCGCCTGCCGGCTGACGAAAAGGTCATGCTCGCCCGTGCGGCGGCGCTGATGAATATGGACCTGACAACCTTCATCCTGGGCAAAATGCTGCCCGAAGCGCGCGCTGTGATTGAAAACGCAGAACGTCAGACACTTTCCGAACGCGATAGCCTGCGTGTTCTGGCCCTTTTGGAAAACCCACCGGCACCCAATGAAAGGCTCCTTCGGGCTTCTAAGGTTGCTCGTAAGATCACGTGAGCAGCCCCTGGCGGGAGCAGCCGCTTTCCCGCAGCCATGACCGCAAGGGTTTTGATTGCGGCGAGCCTGCGCTGAATGAATTTCTGGCGCGCTACGCTCGGCAAAGCCATGAAAGCGGCGGGGCAAAGACTTTTGTCGTGGTGGACCCTGCGGCACCGCAGAAAATCCTCGGCTATTACAGCCTCAGCGTCGGCGCGCTTGCCTATGCCCGCACGCCCGCGCTGCTGACCCGCAGTCTTGGGAGATATGAGGTGCCGGTATTTCGACTTGGGCGCCTAGCGGTCGCGCTTGAATGGCAGGGACAGGGCATGGGTGGGGCGCTGCTGATCGCCGCCGGGCGGCGCTGCATCGCGGTGGCGCAAGAAGTTGGCGGGGTTGCGCTGCTGATTGACGCGAAATCGGACCGCGCCGCGCAATGGTATGAAGGCTTCGGTGCGCTCCGCCTTGAAGACGCGCCGCTGTCGCTGGTGCTGCCGCTTGGCATTATCGCGCAAGCAATGGCCGGGGCGTGAGTTTGAGCGTGAGTGCCAAATTCTACCGTCAGGAATAACGCTGCCCTTGAACGGCGCATCATTTTGATGCAGATATACGGTATGGCAATCGCTTCTCCTGCCGCCCGTCCGGGTGTCACTGTTCGCCTCGAGCCCGAGGCGCATGCACGCCTTCAGCAAATCGCCAAGGCCGAACATCGCTCGGTCGCCGCGGTG
>CAMCEP010000067.1 GCA_945873675.1 Asaia bogorensis | reverse complement strand
ATTTCCGTATCGGCCAGGCGCACACGGTCGCCCACGGTTGGGCCATACATGCCGGCATAAGCGGCGCGAGAGATTTTCGTTGCCATGGGTCAGACCGCCCCTTCCGTTTCGCCGCGAAAGCCGTGGATGATGCGCGCGCCTGCCATGGGTATCAGCCGCACCTTGCGCATCTGCCCGGGTTCAAAACGCACCGCCGTGCCGGCCGCGATATCCAAACGGCAGCCGCGCGCCTTGGCACGATCAAAATCCAGCAGCGGGTTGGTTTCCGCGAAATGGTAATGGCTGCCCACCTGCACCGGGCGGTCGCCCTTATTCGCCACGGTGATTTCCACCGCGTCACGCGTTGCGTTCAGCGTGATCTCGCCAGGGGCGGTGATGATTTCACCGGGGATCATTTGCGGGCTCCCTTACGCGCTGGCTTCGCCTTTGGCTTCACGGGTTTCTTCGCAACTTTTGCCTTGGGCTTGGGTTTGGCTTTTGGTGCGGCTTTCACCTTAGCCTTCGGGGCTGGCTTCGCCTTGGCGCTGGGCTTTTTCGCCACCGGCGCACGGATTGGCTGATGCACCGTCACCAGCTTGGTGCCATCCGGAAAGGTCGCTTCCACCTGGATTTCATGGAGCATCTCCGCGATGCCTTCCATCACCTGATCGCGCGTCAGCACGGTTGCGCCATCGCGCATTAGTTCCGCCACGCTGCGGCCATCGCGCGCACCCTCCACCACGAAATCCGTGATCAGCGCCACGGATTCGGGGAAGTTCATTTTCAGGCCGCGTTCCAGGCGCCGTCGCGCCACGATCGCAGCCATGGAAATCATCAGCTTGTCTTTTTCGCGAGGGGTCAGGTTCATGGCGTTGGGTTCCGCAATCGCTGTGCCATCATCATGGGATTTTCTGCTTCATGTCGTCCATAGGCGCGGCAGCCGCGCCGGCAGGCCAAGCGCCGGGCGCAGTCGGCAAATCGCGGCACCCAGCCCTTCGCGCACCTCAACGGCACCGCCGAGCCAGCGTGTGACCAAAAGCCCGGGCCGGACTAGGCTGGCCAATGCGCCATCTTCGCGCAAAGCATCGCGCAAATCAGGCGTGGCCATCGGGCCGGCCAGTACCAGGCTGCCCAGTGCTTCAGCATTGACGAAGCCAAAGGGGTCAGCGAAATCGGCGGCAATGTCTTCCCCAAGGCTCAGCCCATCCGCCCAAAGCAGCTTGCTGCCGCGTTGGATGCGCCAGGAATCCTGCAAGGCGCCACGGCGCCAGGTCTCCCCCCGTGCGGCGCGGCCAAAGACCAGTGCTTCGGCCATCAGCAAAGTCGCGTCCTCGGCGATATCGGCGCTCAGGCGGCGTTCAAGCCGCGCGGCTTCGAACAGGATGGTTTCCTGCGGGATCCATTCGAAAACCGCGCCGGGGCCGGCTTCAAGCGTCACGGAAATTTCGGTGGCTGGGCCAAGGCTGCGATAGATTTTCTCAGCCGCCGGGGTGGAGAAACTGGCCCGTGCCCCGGCACCAAGGCTGAGCGCGATTTCCACCCTATCGCCGCCAGCCAGGCCGCCCGCGGTATTCACCAGCGCGCAAATGGGTGCCTCATCCGCCTCAGGGTCGGGAAACAGGGCGCGCATGGGGGGCGATTGATAAAGCCCGCCGAGCACCGTGCGCCCTTCATGCAAATGATAATCCAATTCCAACCGCCCGCGAGAGCGCTGATGGCTAGGCTGGGGCAGTGCGGCGGCATTCATGGCGTGAGATTAACCACGCCCAGCGCCCGCCACCAAATGGCGCGGCTGAGGGCAAATTCTGCGCAAAATACAGGCAGGTTTCTGGACTGGACAGGCGCGCGCGGCGCGGCTTTGGTGGCGGGGATCAAACCGAAAGCCATCCCATGCGCCGCATCACCACAGAACCCCTCACCGCCGAAGCCTTCGCCCCCTTTGGGGAGGTGCTGGAAAGCCCGGCCTCTCTAGGGCGCGCTTACATAGACAAGGTGCTGGAAAACCGCCGTGGCGGGGCCAGCCCCAGCCTTTCCTTCACGCGAGCGCTGCCGAAATCGGTACCTTTCGCGTCCACCACCATGGAACGGCACGAATTCTCCTCGCAATCCTTCATCCCCATGGAAGCGGGGCGCTGGCTTGTGCTGGTGGCGCCGCATGGGGCGGATGGCAAGCCGGATATGGAAAAGGCGCGCGCCTTTCTGGCGCGGCCTGATCAGGGCGTCACTTACGGCGCCAATGTCTGGCACCACCCTTCGACTGTGTTTGACCGCGAAGCGCGCTTCTCTGTTTTCATGTGGAAGGATGGCACCAGCGCCGATGATGAATTCGTTGAGGTGCAGCCTTTTGAACTGCACCTCGGGTAACATTCAGCCGCTTTCCGGCTGCTGATTCCGGGTTTTCCAGAGCGAGACGAAAATCCCGCTCGCGATGATCGCCGCCGTGACGCCAAGCGAAATGGCGGGGTCAAGCTTGCCGACCATTTGGTTCCAGAAGATCTTGCCGCCGATGAAAACCAGCACCAACGCCAGCGCATATTTCAGGTAGTGGAAGCGATGCACCATGGCGGCAAGCGCGAAATACAGCGCCCGCAGCCCCAAGATCGCCATGATATTCGCGGTATAGACAATGAAGGTATCAGTCGTGATGGCGAAGATCGCCGGCACGCTATCCACCGCGAAAATCAAATCGGCGATATTGATCACCACCAGCGCCAGGAATAGCGGCGTGGCGAAGGCCATCTTCTTGCCTTTGGCCGGATCCATCTGGCGGACGAAGAATTTCTGGCCATGGAGTTCATCCGTCACGCGCATGTGCTTGCGCATGAAGCGCACGATGGGGTTTTTGGAGATATCCTGCTCCCCTTCCGGCACCACCAGCATCTTGATGCCGGTCGCGATCAGGAAGGCGCCGAAGATATAGAGCACCCAGCTATATTCCTGTACCAGCGCCGCACCCGCAGCAATCATGATGCCGCGCAGCACAATCACGCCAATAATGCCCCAAACCAGCGCGCGATATTGATAGCGGCGCGGGATGGCGAAATAGCCAAAGATCAGGCTGATCACGAAGACATTGTCGATGGACAGCGCCTTTTCAATGAAAAAGCCGGTGAAATAGGCAATACCCGCATGGGTGCCGTCTGAAGTCGTCAGCTCCCCAACCTCATAGGCCCACCAGATGCCGGCGCCATAAAGCATGGAAAAGGCGATATAGAAGGCCGAAAGCCACAGGCTTTGCGCCACGCCCATTTCCTTGTCCTTGCGATTGAGGACGCCAAGGTCAAAGGCCAGCAGCAGCAAAACAATCAGCAGGAAGCCCTTCCACATCCAGAAAGGCTTGCCCATCCACTCAGAAACCAGGAAATCCATCCCCAAACCTCATCTCCTGTGGCGCGGAACAGCCACAGGGGGCCGGGACCGCGCATGGTTGCACGATCCGACATCACGGAGGGTCGCTGAAAACTGCGATCCCCCGTCAGAGGGGCCCGGATGGAAGAGAGATTGTAAAAGCCGGAATGGTTTTCAACCCCCATTGCGGCAAGCCCCGCGAGAAACCATTTAGGGGTTTGCGCGGTGACCCCCTTGGCTATTAGGTTGCCGTCATGTCATAGGGTCCGAAGAACCGCTCCGGCGGGTCTTCCAACTGGGAATTGAGGCGTCGCAATGGGTTCCTTCAGCATCTGGCATTGGCTTGTGGTTCTGCTGGTCGTTCTGCTGCTTTTCGGCAGCGGCAAGATCAGCGGGCTGATGGGCGATCTGGCCAAGGGCATCAAGTCCTTCAAGCAAAATATCAAGGAAGATCAGGCGGATGCCTCCATGGAGGCGCAGGCCCAGGGCCAGTCCCAGCCGGCCGGCAGCATCCAGGGCCCCGCCGCGGCGTCTTCCACCGCGCAGGCCGCTCCTGCGCAAACCACGCCGCCCCGCCCGGGCGCCTGACCTTCCCACCCCTATTGGGGGGGTGGGCGCATATTCGCCCCCGGCCTTGGCAGCAATGTCACGGGCTTGGGGCTTAGCTGACTGTTCAGGCAGCCGGGCCAGGGTTAGAAAACATCTGCCGCTTTCACCGCGTGGAGGGCCCGCGCCATGCTATCAACCTGGACTGTTGAAGATGGCCGCTGCCGCCTACGCGAAGGCGCCATTTCGGACATCACCGCCGCCCTGCCTGAATCCGTGCGCGAATCCGCGGCCGAGGTTGCCTTGGCCGAAAATCTGCGCCGCGCAGTCTGGATCGACCTGCTAAACCCAACGCCGGCGGAAGAACGCGCGGTACAGGATGCCCTTTCGCTCGAAATCCCGACGCGGGAGGAAATGCAGGAAATCGAAAGCTCATCCCGCCTTTATCGTGAAGATGATGCCCTGTTCCTGACGGCCAATTTTCTCTACGGCGTTGATTCCGGCGATTACGGTTCCACCCCGATCAGCTTTGTCCTGACCAATAGCACGCTGGTGACAGTGCGCTACGCAACACCGCGCGCCTTCACGGTATTTGGCGCGCGCGCGCAACGCCATCCGACCCTACTGCAATCGCCCGATGCGGTGATGCTCCATTTGTTTGAACAGGTGGTGGATCGCCTGGCCGATATTCTGGAAAAAGTCGGCGCGGATATGGATAAGGCAAGCCAATCCACCTTCCGCACCTCCCAGGCGGATTTCAAGATGCATCGGCGCAATGACAAGCTGAAGGATGCGCTGTTCACCTTGGGTCAGGTTGGGGAAGTGACCACCCGCGCATCCGAAACCCTGCTTGGCCTGTCACGCATTCTGACTTTTGTGGGGGCGGAAAAAGCAACGGCCGTACGCAAGGAAAACCAAGCGGTGATCAAAACGCTGGTGCGCGATGTGCGATCCCTGGTGGAACATGCAAGCTTCCTCAATTCCAAGGCGCAATTCCTGCTGGATGCGGTGCTCGGCGTTTTGAATGTGGAACAGAACGCCATCATCAAGACTTTCACGGTCGCATCCGTGGCGCTCATGCCGCCCACGCTGATTGCCAGTATTTACGGGATGAATTTTGAATTCATGCCGGAACTGAAGCTGGCCTTTGGTTATCCCTTGGCGCTTGTGCTGATGATCGTTTCCGCCATTCTGCCCATTCTCTATTTCCGGCGGAAAGGCTGGC
The DNA here is from genome assembly GCA_945873675.1 of Asaia bogorensis. Classification (GTDB taxonomy): domain Bacteria; phylum Pseudomonadota; class Alphaproteobacteria; order Acetobacterales; family Acetobacteraceae; genus Neoroseomonas; species Neoroseomonas bogorensis_C. The sequence continues at coordinate 6,132 of CAMCEP010000067.1, read as the reverse complement.
TCTAACAAAAGAGGATTTCCGATGTCGCAAGCAACACGTATCCCTGCTTCTGTCGCCACCTGCCGCTGGGGCGGGTTTGATGCTTCCTTCGCCCCAGTCGCGAGCATTGCCTCGGGTGAGACAGTCATTCTGGAATGCGTCTCGGGCGGGCCGGAAGTGATGCCGGGGCCGGAAAAGGGCCTGCCGTTGCATCCCGCGATTTCAGAAATTCACGCCAAGCTGCCCCGCCTTGGCGCGCATATCATCACCGGCCCGGTTGAAGTGCGTGGTGCGGAGCCAGGCGATGCGCTGCGCGTGGATATCGAAAAAATCGAACTCGGCGCGGATTGGGGCTTTTGCGGCTTCCGCCCGCTTTTCGGCACGCTGCCGGAAGACTTTCCCTATCGCCGCACGCTGCATATTCCGGTGAATAAGCAGGCCATGACCTGCCGCCTGCCCTTCGGGCCGCAGGATGGTGGGCTTGATCTGCCTCTCGCCCCCTTTTTTGGCGTGATGGGCGTGGCGCCGCCACCCGAATGGGGCATGGTGAACACCAAGGAACCGCGCGCCATTGGCGGCAACCTCGACAATAAGGAATTGACCGAAGGCACCACGCTGTTCCTGCCCATTTTCAACAAGGGCGCTTTGTTTTCCGCCGGCGATGGCCATGGCGTGCAGGGCGATGGGGAGGTCTGCATCAATGCACTCGAAATCTGCCTGACCGGCCATTTCAAACTCTCCGTGGTGAAGGGCGGCGGCGCCAAGGACCCGGTGCTGAAATTCCCCCGCGCGGAGACCAAGACCCATTTCATCACCATGGGGATGAATGAGGATTTGGACTTGGCGATGAAGCAGGCGCTGCGCGAAATGATCGCCTTCATCTGTTCGCGCACCAATCTTTCTGATGCCGATGCCTATCAATTCTGTTCGCTTGCGGTGGATTTCCGCGTGACGCAGACGGTGAATGGCGAAAAGGGCGTGCATGGCATGCTGAAGAAGGGGCTGTTGTTCTGATGGCTGCGCTTGCCGCGGCCCTGATTGATGGTTAGCTGTTGATTATGACCTCCCACGCATCAGATCGCATTCCGCTTTTCTTTATCCTCGCCCCCCTGGCCGGCATTGCCGCATGGCTTGGTCTTGGCAAGGTCGGGCTGGAGCTTTTGGCCATTCCCGTTCTGGCCGCACTGCTCTGTAATGTGGTGGCGGCGGTACATCACGCTGAAGTGGTGGCCTTGCGCGTTGGTGAGCCTTTTGGTGGTTTGATCCTTGCGCTAGCGGTCACTGTGATTGAAGCCGGGCTGATCATTTCCCTGATGCTGAGTGCGGATGGCAATCCCACTTTGATGCGCGATACCTTGTTGGCGACTGTTATGCTGGTGCTGCACGGCATTGCGGGGTGTGCCATTCTGGTCGGCGGCATTGTGCATCGGGAAAATCAATTCCGCGTTGCGGGCGCCAATGCATTGCTGGCCGTTCTGATGCCCATGGCGGTGCTGGTGCTGATCGTGCCCAATCACGTGACTTCAGCGCCCGGCCCTTATTATAGCGCCAGCCAATTGGCTTTTGTTTCGGTGGTTTGTCTGGTGCTTTATGCCGCCTTCCTCTTCATCCAGACCAATTGGCACCGAGACTACTTCCTGCCGGAAGAAAGCCCGGGTGGTGAAGGCCATACGCAGCCAAGCGTGCGGATGGCGCTAATTTCCTTTTTGTTGCTGTGCGTGGCGCTGTTTTCGGTTGTGATGCTGGCGAAAAGCCTGGCCCCGGCCCTGGAAGGAGGAGTGGCGGCGCTCGGCGCTCCGGCGGCGCTGGTGGGGGTGATTGTGGCCGCCATTGTGCTGATGCCCGAATCAGGCGCAGCGCTCCGTTCCGCCGCGCATAACCGCATGCAGCCGGCCATCAACCTGGCGCTTGGCAGCGGCGTGGCCTCGATCGGGCTCACCGTACCGACGGTGGCTCTCGTTGCTTGGTGGAAGGGCATGCCTCTGGCGCTTGGCATTTCAGCCGGCCATTCGGTGCTGCTGGCGCTGGGCTTTGCGGTCGCTATACTGACTTACGGCACCGGGCGGACCAATATTCTGTCAGGCATTGTGCATCTGGTATTGGCCGCTACCTTTGTGTTTACGGTTTTCGCGCCGTAATCCGCTCCGGCTATCTCAAGCGCCAAATTTCAACCGGGCCGCGTTCCTCTGGCACGGTCGCGACCAGTTCGTATTGCTCCTCCAAAGCCGCTTCGATAAGGATTGCGGCGCGGCGGCGCACATTGGGCCACCAGCCGCGATCAATCACCAGCACGCGCGGATGGCTTTCCAGAATGCGCGTAATTTCCGCGTAGGAATCGATCCCCGTCACGCGATAGTAAGGCCCCGCCAGATGCGCCGGAAAGGCAAAGCGCGTGGGCACCGCAGCATCGGCCAGCACATAAATCACCGGGTGGTAATTCACGACCCAGATCGGGTCATTCGGGTCTATTTCCGCGCGCACGGCAGCGGCGGTGCGTCGCACGGGATCAGGCGCGCCTAGGCCAATGCCGCGATCAAGCCTGGGCAGGGCGGCCACGCGCCAGGCATCCAAAGCCACCGCGCCGATCAACAATTGAAAGCCAACCACCACCATCCCTGTCCGTAGGTAGCGTGCCAATTGCCGCGCGCCGAGTGCGGCCAGAACGGAAAGCGGCAAAAGCCAGATCAGGAAGTAATGCTGATAGAATTGCCCCGGCAGCACCACGGCGAAACTCGCTGCCGCGAACCAGAGCATGCCGAATTGCCTGAGCCGCGAAAGTGGGCCTTGGCGATTGCGCGGGCGGATCAAGGCGGGCAGCGTCAGCAGAAAGGCCCATAGCAGCAGCAAGGCCGCCACCAGCGCAAAGCGGAAGGAATCCGCAGCACTCAGCCGCGTGCCAGCATAACGCAAAGGCGCCAGGAATGCCCCTTCCAACAAGTAGTGAAACTCACCGCGCAGCGCATAAGCGGCGCCGAAAAGCAGGGTGGGCGCGGCACAGATCGCGGCATAGGCCGCCGCCATGGCAGCCAGGCGCAGCAGGCTGATCAGCCCAAGCCGAAGCGCGGGCAGTACCAATATCAACCAGGCGAGCGCGCCTTCAAAAAACGTGACGGGCTTTAGCGTGAGCGCAAAGCCAATCAGCACCCCCATAATCGCCAAATCGCGCCAGCGCGGCGCTTTGCTTCGTTCCAGCGCATCCACCGCGCCGCGCAGGCCAAGCGCCATGGCCCAGCCCACCAGCGGCGCGAAAAGAATTTCTGTATTGGTGGCAAGCCCGCCCAACAGCCCGCTATGCGCAATATACAGCACGCCAGCCGCGAGCCCCAAGGCAGGCGATCCTCCGGCATAGCGCACCGCATGAAAAAGCGCCGAAGCGGTCGCCGCGACACAAACAGCACCAAGGGCGCGCAGCACCCAAATGCCATCACCGAAAATCGCCATGAACACAGCGAAGATCGCGGGCGCGCCCACCGGGTGCATGTCCCAAACGGCGGTAATCGGCCAGCGCCCCTCTAGCCATTCCCGCGCCTGGAGCATGTATAGTCCCTCGTCCGTATCAATCACGGCGGCGACGAAGGAAAAACTCCGCATTAAAAGCGCGAGCGCCAGAAAGAATAACGGCAACAGCGCGGGGTGGCGCCAGCGCCGGTCAATGAAGTCCGCCTGCAACATGCGCGGGACTACAGCGCTGGGCGCAGATCCTTCCATGGTGCGGCGCGTTCATAAGCGGCCGCGGCGCGGTAGATTGCCGCCTCCCCAAAGCTTGGGCCCACCAATTGCAAGGAAAGTGGCAGGCCTTCCACCTTGGAAATACCGCACATCATGGTCATGGCCGGATGGCCGGTGACATTGAAGGGCGTGCGCGCCTGGCGCGGGTAAGTAAGCTCCACCGCTTCCGGATCATCAATCTTGCAGGCGGCATCCATGGAAGATGCGGTCAGCAGCAGATCAACTTCCGCGAATGCGGCTTCAACGGCGGCGACCAATTCGCGGCGACGGCGCTGCGCCTGCACGTAATCCTCAGCGCGCATGAAAAGCCCCGGCAGCAGGCGGCGTAGCGTGATATTAGCGTAATCGCCCGGCCTTTCGCGCAGCCATTTGCCATGAATGGCAGCCGCTTCAGACATCAGAATGGCGCGATTGACGCCGGCAAATTCGGTCAGTGACGGCAGGGTAATGGTCTTGATCTTGGCCCCCTCCTTCGCCAGCAGTTTGGCAGCGGCATCAAGCGCGGCGGCCATTTCGGCCGAGGCCGGCTGATCCTTCTCATGGAAATGCCGCACATAGCCGATGGTGAGACCCTTCAGCCCCTTCTTCATCTGCCGCGCGTAGTTTTCGGGCTTATGCGCAGCACTACCGGGATCAGCGGCGTCATGCCCGGCCATCATCCCAAGCAGCAGCGCATTATCGGCGACCGTGCGCGTCATGGGCCCCACGTGATCAAGCGTGAAGGCGAGCGGAAACACACCGCGGCGCGAAACCAGCCCATAAGTCGCCTTCATGCCGACAATGCCGCAATGGCTGGCCGGGTGGCGCACGGAACCGCCCGTATCAGTGCCAAGGGCGGCAGGCAGGATGCTGGAACCCACAGCCGCGCCCGAACCGGAAGATGACCCGCCCGGATGATGCGCCGTATTCCAGGGGTTGCGCGCAGGCGGGAAGGGCAGGTCAAAGGCTGGGCCGCCAATCGCGAATTCATGTGTGGCGAGCTTGGCCGGGAAAATCGCCCCTGCCGCACGCAGCTTGGCGACCACCGCTGCATCGGCGCTTTTCTGGTTATCCAGCAGGATGCGCGAATGGCAGGTGGTGGGATGCCCGGCGATATCTATGATGTCCTTAAGCCCCACGGGCAGCCCATCCAGCGCTGAACGCGGGCCGCTGCGGGCGATGCGTCGTCCGGCCTTTATCGCCTCCGCGCGCGCTTCATCCCAAAGCGGGCGCACAATGGCATTGACCTTGCCACCCACATCCTCAGCGCGTTGGTGCAGCGCATCGAGGTATTCCACGGGGGAGAAGCGGCGCCGCGCAATGCCGGCAGAGGCTTCGGTCAGCGAAAGCTCGTGCAAGGCCTTCATGCGCGTGACCCCTTGGCGGGAATTGGCGCGGCATAGGCTGGCATGGGTTCGGCGGTTTCATTGGCAACGCGCGTGAAGGCGCCCGCCATGCGGCGGGATGCGGCAATGGCTTCTGCCACTTCCTTAGGGTGGGTTTTGAGCCCGGTAGTGATACCCGCCGCGCGGGCCAGGATTTCTTCTTCGGTCATCGAAATAGTCGCCCCCATGCTAATTGGCGCAGCCTGCCCCAAAAGCCGCGGTTCTGGAACCCTGCCGCCGCCACCCTTTGGCTTATAGCTTTCCCTGTTCCTTCAATACCTCTTCCGCGACGCGTAACGCATCAATCGCGGCCGGGAAGCCGCAATAGGCAACGGCATGGGTGAAAATCTCCGAAATCTCTTCTGCCGTGCAGCCATTATTCAGCGCTGCCACCAGATGGATACGAAGCTCATGCGGGCGATTGAGCGCGCAGATCATGGCAAGCGTGATCAGGCTGCGTTCGCGCCGATCAAGCCCCGGCCTTTGCCATAGCGTGGCATAGGCGAATTCCTCAGACAGCCGACGCACTGCGGCATTGAAGGGATTGGTGCCGGCATCGCGCTTTTCCATATAGGCGCGGCCGAGCACTTCATGCATCACCGCACGGCCTTCGGTGCGCAGCGCGTCATGGGCTTCTTGTTGTTTCATCATCTTGTCCTTTCAGGTGGTGCGATATTCAGGCTGAAGGCGGTGCAAGGGAAAACGTCGTCGTGTCCTGCAAATCCTTGCCGAACCAGGAACGGATGCCAGCGCTATGGCTGGAAAGCGGGCGCGGGACACCATTTTCCACGATCACCGGCACATCATGCCCCGGGATCAGCACGCATCCGGGATGGGTGCGGCAAATCTCCCACACCATTTCGATGGTCGCGCGGCTCACCGCCGGGTCATAGGTCATGTCGGTGGTGCGTGTGGTAAGTTCCACGCGGTTCTTCACCGCATCCTGCAACAGCACCACGGCCTGCGGAGCGCCTTCAATCAGGAACAGCAAATGCCCAGGCGTGTGGCCAGGCGAAAGATGCGCCGTGATGCCGGGCAGCACTTCCTGCCCATCATCCAT
>CAMCEP010000066.1 GCA_945873675.1 Asaia bogorensis | reverse complement strand
CGCCGTAAACCAGCGTGAGGCCCAAAGCCACCAGCCCATAAACAGCCCCCATCAGAAGGCCGTTTGCCACGGCCTCCAGCAGAATTTCGGGCGGGTAGCCCATCTTAACCGGTGACGGGATAGATCGGCTGAGCGTCCGCAAAGGCGCGCGGGAAGATCACCTTGATATCGCCATTCTGCACCTGCGTATTCACCGGAACGCCGCCCTGATTCTGGCCATTGACGAATTGCGTCGGGCCATAGGGCATGATGTGGCTATCAAAGCCAGCGCCGGTTGCCGCCAGCGCCTGAATCAGCGCCGCGCGATCCGCCCGCCCGGCACGTTCCAGCGCGTCAGCGAAAAGCATCACGGCGGAATAATTCAGCGGCACATTATATAGCCAGAAGCGGTTCTGCGCTTCCACGCGCCGGCGGAGTTCCGCAGTCTTTGCCTTGCGCGGATCGGCCCAATGGTTGCAATCCATTACCAGATTGGCCGCTTCCGGGAATTCCCGCACAAAGCGGAAATTGGAAGCCGCGCCATTCAGGATGCAATAAATCCCCTTCGGGCGAATGCGCCGCTGCTGCAAGGTTTGCGACAGCAGCACGAATTCCGCGTAATAGGATGACGGGATGATCAGATCGGGATTGAGTGCGCGAATACGCAGCGCAACATTGGACATGTCACGCGACGGCGTGGGGTGAGAGATCGTCTCCAGCACCTGGAAGCCGCGCTTGGGCAATTCTGCATTCAGCAGGCGCGCCATGCCGGACCCGAATAGCCCATCTTCATGGACAATCACCGCCGTGCGGGAAGGCTTGCCGGCAGCGTCATTGATCGCGACCAGATTATCCAACGCGCTTGCCGTCACGGTGCCAAAGCCGGGGCCAAACCGAAAAGTATTGGTCAAACCCCGGGTGACGATCTGATCAGACACGCCAACATCCACGATATAGGGCAGATCATAGCGCGATGCGGCCTGGGAAGCGGCCAGGCAGATCGGGCTCGCGAAGCCACCCACAATCGCCAGCACGCCTTCGGCCTGCATTTTCTCTACCTCGGCGACGCCACCATCGGGGGTGGACCGCGCATCGCCGAACACCATTTCAATCGGGGCACCACCCAGCGCCTTGATGCCGCCACCGGCATTGATATCGGCAATGGCAAGCTCGGCGCCGATCCGGCCATATTCGCCATCCTGCGCCAATGCACCCGTGACGGGCTGGATGATGCCAAGCTTGATGGCGCGCGGCTGCGCCTGGGCGATGGCGGGTGCCGCAAGCATCGCGGGGGCGGCCAGCAGCGCCTGCCGCCGGGAAAGGCTGAAAGAAGACATCGTAGACTCCCCTGTTGTGACCTAAAAATGGTCATGCCCCAGGCTTTGCCAATGGGCCAGGGGGAATCTCTGACTGGGCGGTAGTTTTAGCGCCTTGCAGCACCAGCACTGCGCGGGGCAGCCGCCACCGCCGCACCGCAATCAGGCGCATCCAGGGAAGCCATCACATTTCGTTCAGCCGAGAATTTGGCCAATTGCCCAGGCTGCAAGGCCATGACCTGCTGGAAAAGTGGATCGGCATCGCGGCAGAAGAAACTACCGGCGCGGGTGCCATCCTGGGAATGATCATTGGCAAGCGTGGTATTGTACTGATCGAGCCGCGTCCGCCCTGCCCCCCCATGGGCGCGGCGGAAATAGCCATCCATCACCCGGTCAGCATTGTTCAATTCGCTCATGTTGCGACGAACAAAATCATTATAGCTAGATTGCTTTTGGCAATTCAGCGCGGTCACCATCAGGTAGCTGCGCAAAGCCCTGGCTTCCATTGCCTGCCGTTCTGCCGGCTGGAGGCAGGTAGCCGCCAAAGCGGGGCCAGCGACCAAAACAGGCAGCACCGCCGCCATCAGAAAACGCTTCAATCGCATGAAACTAACCCTCCCGCTGCCAAACAGGGGCGCGAATCGGGCGCCCCACCAAACGCCACCCTTATACGAACTTGCTGCCCAGGGTGGAACCAAACCGAAGTATAGGTGATCAGGCCGCGCGGGGTTTGAAGCGTGCCAGACCCTTCTGAAAGCTCGCATGATCCGCAAGCCGCCGATCAAGGAATTCCAGCGCCGCTTCCAGCCCATCGCCCCGCCCGCTCAGCCAAAAGGCCAAGGTGGCGCTATAGATGGCGGCAAGCGTCGCGCGACGCGTATACCAGGAAAAATCGGCGGATTTATCGCCCGCCGCATACCAAATGGCATTCACGCTGCGCGCCAAGCTGCGGGCGGCAATCGGCGCATTCCAGGGCATAGCGAGCAGGGAAAGCGCGGCGCGGAGCGCATCGCGGTGCGGTTCGGCCGCTTCCAAGCGCGCCTTGATCAGGAAGCGCACACGTTCATGGGTACGCAAGCCAGAGATGTCCGCCGCAAGCCCTGCGTCTTCCATGCGCCGGTCGGCAAGCTCAATCCAAGCCTCAATGGCCGAGATCGCACCGCGCGGGAACATCCATTCGGCATCCTCCGGCGCCATCCCGGCATCCTTCAACCCTTCGTGAATGGCGCTGCCCTGCCAACCATAAAGCGGCACCAAGGGCAGAATGGCGTCCAGCGCGGCATCCCGCGCATCACGATCAGGTCCGGCGTCCATCATGGCTTTTGTCTTTCATTTTCAATGGGCTTCGGCGGATTGAACCGGGCCAATTCCTCAACAAACCCAAGGCGAGACAAATCCGTCATGCGCATAGGGTACAAGATACCTTCCAAATGGTCATATTCATGCTGCATGACCCGCGCGGCCATGCCAGCGGCTTCGCCCTCAATCACCGTGCCCGCGATATCCTGACCGCGAAAGGCTACCCGTGCCGGGCGCTCAACCGCGCCACGCAGGCCAGGGATAGAAAGGCAGCCTTCCCAGGCTTCCTCGGTCTCCTCACCCAGCGGCTGAATTTCGGGGTTGAACAGCGCCGAATGCCCGCCCGCTGCGGTGCGCCAGATGAAAAGCCTAAGGGAAACATGGACTTGCGGGGCGGCCAGCCCCAGCCCGCCAATATCCTGCAGGGTTTCCACCATATCGGCGACCAGGCGGCGCATCTCAGGCGCCGTCGGGTCCGCCACCGCTTCCGCCCGTTGCAGCAGCACCGGGTGGCCCAGCCGGGCGATTTTCAAAATGGCCATGACATTCCCGCGACAAGATTGAGCTTTTTATATAATTGGCCTGAAAAAGCCTTGAAAGGGGCTTCCGGCGCGGCGAATCATCGTGCTAGAAGCCTTTTCTCTGGACGGGCGCCGGCTTACCGGCTGCGCGTCTTTTGTATTGAACCAGCGATCCATGAAGGGGGTTGTGCCGCGTGCAAGTCGTCGTTCGTGACAACAATGTTGATCAGGCGCTGAAGGCGCTCAAGAAGAAACTGCAGCGCGAAGGGGTCTTCCGTGAAATGAAGATCCGCCGCCATTACGAAAAGCCGTCCGAGCGCCGCGCCCGCGAAGCCGCGGAAGCCGTTCGCCGCGCCCGCAAGGTGGAGCGCAAGCGGATCGAACGCGAAGGCTTCTGATTGCCCCCTTTTCAGGGTGGTTGATTGCAATCCGCGGCACGGGGCAACCCGTGGACCGCGGTTTTGCATTTCTGGGCCAGGGCATCTTCGAGTGGGGCGGAGCCGCCAGGCGGCTCGGGAAACGCAATCAAACTGAGGCTAGGCCGTGCCCCGTGAACGCGGGTGAAGGTGCAACCCCCTACATGCGCGCTGCCAGCCTGCGGGCCAGGATATAGCCGAAAACCCCACCCAAAGGTGCGGCCGGCAGGGCCAGTGCCCAGCCGGCATGGGACCCGGCCACCACCAGGGCGAGCCCAGCATATAGCAGCAAACCGCCCACCAGGCTGCCCACCACACCGGCCGTCAGGCCAAGGACTAGGATTTCTTCTCGTGTCACGCTCATGCCCTTCGGGATGGGGCCGGGCGCGTGGTTTGACAAGCCCTGGGCGCCGGAATATCACGCGCCCTCCTTCCGGGAATGTGGACGGGCCTTCGGGGTCCGCGCCCGCCCTGGCCATCCGGCCTGGGACTACCGGGACAACAAGGCCCTTATGGGCATAGCAAGAAAGGCCATCGCGCTTGCGATGGGGTTTGCGCATGACGAAGCGCGCCGAAAGCAAATACAAAATCAATCGCCGCCTTGGCGTGAACCTTTGGGGCCGCGCGAAATCGCCGGTCGCGAAGCGCGAATATGGCCCAGGTCAGCACGGCCAGCGCCGCAAGCAAAAGCCGACCGATTTCGGCGTGCAGTTGATGGCGAAGCAGAAGCTGAAGGGCTATTACGGCAATATCGGCGAAAAGCAGTTCCGCAAATATTATGAGGAAGCCGTGCGCCGTAAGGGCGACACTTCCGAAAACCTGGTGGAATTGCTGGAACGCCGCCTGGATGCGGTGATCTATCGCATGAAGCTGGCTGTCACCCCCTTCGCGGCGCGCCAGTTTGTCAATCACGGCCATGTGCTGATCAACGGCAAGCGCCTGAACATCCCGTCCTATTCCGTGAAGAATGGCGATGTGATCGAAGTGAAGGAAAAGTCGAAGCAGCTGACCGCTGTGCTTGATTCCACACAGAGCGCGGAACGCGATGTGCCGGAATACCTGGAAATTGATCACCGCGCGATGAAGGGCAAGTTCCTGCGCGCGCCGAAGCTTTCCGATGTGCCCTATCCGGTGCAGATGGAACCCAATCTGGTGGTCGAATTCTACAGCCGCTGATCGGTTATTATTTGCTCCTGCAGCAAAGCCGGTGCCTTCGGGCGCCGGCTTTTTTATTTGGAATTGCGGGGCTCACGGCGCGTGCTTGCTTGTGCGCCCATCCCAATTGCGGGAAGCTGACATTCACTCAGGAAAAATCGGGCGGAGAGCGCGAATGAAGGAACGGATTGCTGTTTTCGGCATGGGCCAGATGGGGGCGAATATGGCTTCCCGCTTGACCGAGCAGGGTTTCGATGTGCTTGGCTATGACATCAACCCAGCGCGCCGACAGGAATTGGCCGAGCGTCAGGTCGCGGTCGCAGATACGGTCGAAGCAGCGCTTGCCGGCCGCCCCATAGTGCTGACCAGCCTGCCCGATCCGGCCGCCGCAAAAGCCGCCTGGCTGGCACCAGGCGGCCTCGTGGATAAGGCAGCCCCCGGAACGCTGATCATCGAACTCTCAACGCTTGATCCGGACACGATGCGCGAAATTGCCGCAGCCGCGACGGCCAAGGGCGTTCTGGTACTGGACTGCCCCGTGAGCGGCGGGCCCATGGAATCCCTTCGCGGTGAATTGGTGCTGATTGTGGGCGGCGATATCGCGGATATCCGGCGTGCAGAACCGGTGCTGCAAAGCCTTGGGCAATCCTGGTCCCATACCGGGCCGATCGGCACGGCCAAGGCGGTGAAGCTGGTGAACAACATGATGTCCATGGGCAATGTGCTGATTGCCTGCGAAGCCTTCGCGCTTGGTGAGGCAGCGGGCGTGGCACCTGAGACACTTTACCAAGTTCTATCGCAAAGCGGCGGTCGTTCCTTTCATTTCACGAAGCGCTTTCCGAAAGCACTCAAGAATGATTTCGATCCAGGCTTCAAGATGGAGCTTGGGGAGAAGGATTTGGCCTTGGCGATTGATTTTGGCAGGGTGCTTCGCCAACCAACACCGGCCACTTCAGCCGTGCGCGAATTGATGGCGCAGGCGCTCGCCACCGGACATCGCGGGCGGGATGTGGTGGCTTTGCTTGAGATGTTTCGCGGGTTTGCCACGAAAAAATAAGGCCGTTTCGCCATTGAGGGCATTTGCCCAGCAAGTGATCGGGGGTCTTGCCCGACCGAAAGACCAATAGGGCCACCTACGCCCTGCCGGACGAATGGCGCTGCATATTCCACGCAGTGCTGGATTGTCCGGCGTCAGCACCTGCGGACTCAATTTGGCGAGTTGAAGCGCGGCAGAGACGCGGTGGCTGGTCGGGCCACGCAAGCCGCGCCATCGCGGGTGGCACAAGGGCGGTCGTAAAGACCAGGCCCTTTAGCCACCCTCCCCCGAAGGACGGCCAGTCACATGACGCCAATGATGCCAGAGCAGCCGCGCCGCCATGGAACGCCAGGGACGCCAGGCGCCGGCGAGCATCGCCAATTCCTTTGGGCTTGGGCGCGCTGGCAAGCCGCGCAACGCCGCAAGGGATGCCGCCAGCGCCAAATCACCGGAAGGGAAAATATCTTGGCGATCAAGGCCGAACAGCAAATGCACCTCGGCCGTCCAGGGACCGAAACCAGGAATGGCGGCAATGGCGGCGATTGCATCTTCGTCGGGCAAGGCCGCCAGCCCTTCGGCGGAAAGCTGCCCCATGGCGAATGCCGTGGCCAGGGCGCGCGCATGGCGCAGTTTGGGCCGCGATAGCCCGGCTTGGCGAAGCGCCTCATCACTCAACGCCAATAGCCCATCGGGGGTCAGCGCGCCGGGCAGTGCGGAAAGCCGGCCCCAAATGGCTGTCGCGGCCTGGTTTGAGATCATCTGCCCGCAAAGGCTGCGCAATAGCCCAGGAAAGCCCGCTTCACGCCGGCGCCACGGCAGCGCCCCAGCGCGTTGAGGAATGGCGGCAACCAAAGGATCGCACTGGGCCAGTTCCATAAGCGCATGATGCGCCCATGCCGGCGCATCGGCCGACAGGATCGCAGATTGCGGCCTTGCTTGCGCCGCGGTGGCGCTAGGTTTTGCCACCGCGCAGCGCTGCCAGCTTGGCGAAGGGGTTGCGCGGCGCTGGCTCCTCTGCCGGATCCTCCAGCGCTGCCGGCAAATGCGCCCCAGCCGCGCGCGGATAGGGATTGAGCGAGAGTGATAATTCTTCAGCCAAAGCCTCGCCAAGGTCGAAATGGCCGGAGGCATCGGCCTGGATTTCATCCGGCCCTTCCGGGTCTTCTGAAAGCGCACCATCGGGGGGCAGCACTACCAGGGTAAAGGGCTTGTCCAGACGCTCTGTCACCGGCTCTAGGCTCACGATGCAAAGCTGCACGGGCTCGGCCTTCAGCCGCCCTGCAATCAGCAGCCCCCCGCCCGGATAGGGCTTTCGGGTGAAGCGGGCGCTGAACTGTTTAAGTGCCTCTATGCCGAAGCGCTTGGCCAGCGCCGCGCATTCCGCGCCACTGGCTTCCAAATAATCTTCAACGCCGGCCTGGGGCGGGTCCGAAAGTAGCTGCCGCCGAGAGAATTCAGACAGCATCGCCAATGCTTTCCGGCACGAGAAACCGTGCCTCCCCGGCCACAAGCTGCGCAAAACCTTGTGCTTGCAGATTTTCGGCCTGGGCAAAGGCGATGCGCGCCAAACATGTGGCTGATGGGCCGGGTTCATCCTCCCGCCAGACATTGCGTGCCAAGGCGGTGGCCATGGCGTTGGGATCAGCCGCATCCAAGGCGGCCTCATAGGCAATGGCGCGGCCGTGAAAGGCCTCCCACAAGCCGCGCACGCGCTTGCCAACCACCAGATCGCTCACGCCCATTTCGCGCAAATTCACATCCATATCGGAAAACATCGCGTCAAAAACGGCCTGGGCCAAGGCGGGACCCCTCTTATCGGCATCGCGCCTGAGGCGCCTTACCAATAGCGCGGCATGCAGATGGATCAGGTCCAGCCGGCCTTCCACCGAATCGCGCACGCCAAGATCGGCGTAGAAGAAGGGCGCGCGCGCGGTCGCGACCGCTGCGCCGTAAAGCGTAAAGCCTGCTCTTTCATGCGATGAGCGGCGGAAGGCGCTGAGCAGACCCATGATCCCATTCCCAAGCCGATAGGCGGCGGTTGACCCCGAAGGCACAGGGTGTCTATCGAAGACCTTGGACATGGGTCCGGAGCGGCGAATGGTCAATCTTGAACAGGGCGTCTTGGGCTGGGAACCGCGACATGGCTGATGGTTTTTGTACTCAGCGCGGCTTTGGCGCTTTCATCCTGCTTGCTGCCCTTGCGCTTGGGGCTTGTGAAAAGCTGGCACCGCCGCCGGTGACGCGCGGCAATAGGGTGGAGGCGGAAAAGCTTGCCCAGATCACCAAGGGTGTGCAGACCCGGTCCGATGTGGCGGCGCTGCTCGGCCCGCCCACGGCGCGCGGCACCTTTGATGAGGAGAATTGGTATTATATCAGCGGCAATACCCAGGTAATGCCCGGACGCTATCTGGAATTGCGCGACCGCGTGGTGGTGGCAATCAGCTTCGACAGGCGCGGCGTGGTCCAGGATATCCGCGAATTGAAGCCGACTGACGGGCAGGATGTCGGGATGGTTGCGCGCGAAACCCCGGTACCGGGGACAGAACGCAACATGCTGCAGGCGCTGTTTGGCAATATCGGCCGCCCCAGCGTTTCCGATAGCGCCACAAGCACCATGAATAACCCCGCCCGGATGGGACGCTAAGCAAAAAGCGACTAAAGGCGCGTCGCGACCCGGTCTGCGTCTTTCATGCGTTATAGCGGCCCAGCCTGGAATGTATCGCAGGCGGAAAGCTGCCCCGTTTCAAGCCCGCGCCGGAACCAGCGCAACCGCTGTTCCGAACTGCCATGGGTGAAGGTTTCTGGCTGGACATGGCCTTGGGACTTCCGCTGCAAGGTATCATCCCCAACAGCCGCAGCGGCGCGGAAGCCTTCTTCGATATCGCCCGCTTCCAGAATGCGCCGCGCATCATGGGCACGCTTGGCCCATAGCCCGGCCAGGCAATCCGCCTGCAATTCCACGCGCACCTGCAATTCATTGGCCGTGCGCTGATCCACCCGGCGCTTCAGCCCCTCCACCTTCTCAAGCACGCCCAATTCATGCTGCACGTGATGCCCAACCTCATGCGCAACGATATAGGCTGCGGCGAAATCCCCAGGCGCGCCAAGCTGGCGCAGCAGGCGGCCCATGAAATCCAAATCTATGTAAACGCGCTTATCGGCGGGGCAGTAAAAGGGACCAACCTGCGCCTGCGCCGCGCCGCAGCCCGAACGTGTTGCGCCGCTGTAAAGCACAAGCACCGGTTCCTCATACCGTCGGCCGAGTGCCTGAAAAGCCTCATTCCAGACCTGTTCGGTTTCGGCCAATACGCGTGAGATAAACCGGCGCGCCTCATCTTCCGACAAATTAGCCTGCGAAGGCGGGGCTTGGCGTTGTTCCGAAGCACTTGGTGGGGCCATTTGGCCGCCGCCAAGGTTGGTCACATCCACGCCGAGAAACATGGAAAGCAGGAGCAGCAGCACGGCGCCAAAGCCTCCGCCCACGGCAACACGGCCCATGCCGCCACCGCCGCCACGCTGACCGCGCCGGTCGTCGATATTCTTGCTATCAGGTCCATCCAGGCGCATGGGCTGCTTCCTTATCGTTAACCGTTGCCACCCAACAGCGCCGCAAGGCTTGGCGTTAAGCCCAGGCTGAGCCGCCCTTGGGGCGGGGCGTAGGAACCGCTTTGTGCACGGGGCGGGTTGAGTGCCACCAGCGCTTCGGCGAGCTTCACGCCGCAGCGAATGCCATCAAACAACGGCAGGGCCGCCCGCCCGGCGAGGCGCTTGTCGAAGCCCGCCAAGGCCGCACCAGCCAGCACGACAGAATCCGCACCTTGTGCCGCCAGCCCCTCGACCGCGATGCGCAGTTTTTCGGCAACCCCTTCCGGGTTAGCCAGCGCCTCGGGCGGGGTTGCATCCAAGCCAGCCAGCGCCGCGAGCCGTGCCGATAGCCCGTGGCGTGCGATCAATTCGCGGTAGGGCTCCACATTGCCGAAGGTGATCAGGCCAAAGCGCCCGCCCATCATGCAGGCGGTCAGCGCTGCTGCTTCCGTCATGCCAAGCACCGGGCAGGGCATCATCTGCCGCGCTGCATCCAAGGCCGTGTCAAAACTGACGGCGAGCAAAACCGCATCAACCTTCCCGGCATGTTCGGCCAGAGCTTCAAGCAAAGCATGGCCGGCAATGACATTCTCAACCCGTGTGGCGATCACCGAAGGGCCGAAGCGGGGTGTTGCGCCAATAATCTCGGTGCCTGGCGCGGCAGCGGCGCGCGCCACCGCGGCGCAGGTTTCGGTGATGGCTTCAGTGGTATTCGCATTGGCGATCAGCAGGCGCATGGGCAGTTTCCTTGTCTGGCCAGAACCATAACATGCTGCCGCAAGCCTGCCGAGTTGCCCCCTTGCCCTCTGCGGCGCGGCGCAGCAGGCTTCACTCCAGATCATTGATGGGATGCTGAAGCACCATGCCTGACGCCACCGCCGCCCTTGCCCTGCCTTTTGAGGCTGATGACATCCTGGCCCGCCTAATGCGCTGGGCCGCCTGCGAAAGCCCGACCTTCGATGCAGGCGCGGTCAATCGGATGATGGATTTGGCTTCCCGCGATTTGGCACTGCTGGGGGCGCATATTGATCGCATCCCCGGCCGTATGGGGCTTGGCGATTGCGTCCGCGCGCGCTTTCCGCACCCGGCCGGGGATGGCGCACCGGGTATTCTGGTGATGGCGCATCTGGATACGGTGCATCCCATCGGCACGCTGGAAAAATTGCCGATTCGGCGTGAGGGTAATCGCTGCTATGGCCCGGGCATTCTGGATATGAAGGGCGGCACGGTGCTGGCGGTGGAAGCCATGCGCCAGATCATCGCGGCGAAGATCAAAACGCCTTTGCCGATCACGATATTGCTCACCAGCGATGAGGAAATCGGCAGCCCTTCCACCCGCGACCTGATCGAAGCGGAAGCAGCACGCCATAAGTTCATCCTGGTGCCGGAACCGGCGCGGCCCGATGGCGGTGTGGTGACGGGGCGCTATGCCATTGCGCGCTTCAATCTGAAAACCACGGGCAAGCCTTCCCATGCCGGCGCAAGGCTCGCGGAAGGGCGGAGTTCGATCAAGGAAATGTGCCGTCAGATCCTGGCGATCGAGGATATGACGACTGAGGATTGCACCTTTTCGGTGGGCGTCCTGCATGGCGGGCAATGGGTGAATTGCGTCACGACAACCACTGAGGCCGAGGCGCTTTCCATGGCCAAGCGCCAGGAAGATTTGGATGCGGGGGTGGCGCGGATGCTGGCGCTCCGCGCGTCCACCAATGATGTGCAGTTGGAAGTGACGCGCGGCGTCACGCGCCCGGTATGGGAGCCTGATGCGAAGGTGATGGCGCTGTATCGCCATGCGCGCGAAATCGCGCAGGCCATTGGCTTTGACATCAACCACCAATCAAGCGGCGGCGGTTCGGATGGTAATTTCACCGGCGCGCTAGGCATCACCACGCTGGATGGCCTAGGCGTGCAAGGCGCACTTGCGCACACACTTGAAGAACACGTGCTGATAGACAGCCTGGTGCCGCGCGCGAAGCTGATGGCGGGGCTGCTGACGACGCTGAGTTAAAGCATTTTCAAGCCAAGTGGGATC
>CAMCEP010000065.1 GCA_945873675.1 Asaia bogorensis | reverse complement strand
GCGTAAAGCGTTGCCCCCATCACTACCGCCGCCAGGATCAGGCAGCGGCGCGTGACCGACAATTCCAATATCGGGTTGGTTTCCGACATCAGAGCGGTTTTCGCCGATAAATGTCCCGCAAGCCTATGGCGGACATGGCATTTTCCTGCCAAGCTGAGAGTGATGAGGGAACGAATAATGCCAATTCTTGCCGCGGGTGGCGAGCCCTGGCGTAGCCCCTTCCCCGGAATTGGGCGCTGAGATGCAAGGCCGGTTGCTGAGATTTGTGCTGCTGATCGGGGTGCCCACCCTGGCGCTGCTGCTGGCAATTGGCATTTGGCTGACCGGCGGGCGGTACATCACCACCGAAAACGCCTATGTCCGCGCCGATATCGTCCAGATTGCGCCGGAAGTTGCCGGCCGCATCACGGAAGTGCTGGTGCGCGACCATGCGCGGGTTGCCGCCGGCGCCGTGCTGCTCCGCCTTGACCCTGCCCCCTTCCGCCTGGCGCTGGAAAAAGCCGAGGCCGAGTTGGACGCTGCGCGCACGCAGGTGGAGCTTTCCCGCGCGACCTATCAGGAAACCCAGGGCGAAATGGCGGAGCTTGAAAAGCGTGTCGCTTTCCTTCTGCGCCAAGCTCGCCGGCAGGAAGAATTAGCCAGCCGCGGCATCGCACCCACCGCGCGCATGGAAGAAACCCAACATGATGCTCAGGTAGCGCAGGACCGCATGAATGTGCTGCGCCAGCGCCTGGTGCGCCTGTTGACCACGCTGAAGGGTGATGCGGATTTGCCGGTGGGTGACCACCCGCAAGTTCGGGAGAAAATGGCCGAACGCGATCGCGCCGCGCTCGATTTGGCGCGCACGGAAATCAAGGCGCCAACGGGTGGCACCGTGGTGAATCTGCGCCTGCAAGTGGGCGAGCAATTGCGCACCGCGACCCCGATTTTCGCCCTGGTTTCAGATACCCGCCCCTGGGTGGATGCAAATTTGAAGGAAACCACGCTGACCCATGTGGCAGTGGGCCAGCGCGTGGATGTGGTGCTGGATATCTACCCGAATGTGACATGGAAGGGCGTGGTGGAAAGCATCAGCCCAGCAACGGGGGCGGAATTCGCGATCCTGCCGCCGCAAAATGCCTCAGGCAATTGGGTGAAGGTGGTGCAGCGCCTGCCGGTGCGCATCCGCCTTGAACCGCATGCGGGCGAGCCCCCCTTGCGCGCCGGCGTGACCGCAACGGTTTCGATTGATACCGGGCGCGGGCGGAGCATCGCCGATGTGGTGACAGGGTTCCTTGATTTGTTCAGGGGCTCTTCACCGCGTCAGCACGCCGTAAAGACGTCCTGAAGTTTTTTTGATTAGGTTTTCTTCGGCGCCAAGTGCTGCCACTTTTTGACCGCGCCCAACGATAGTCAGTGGCGCCAACCTTTCCCAGGCGGCGTCACTCCACACCAAGGGATACAAGAATCCCTTGGTTACCCCGAAAAGATCCTTGAATCACGCTTCAGGGCGCTCGCAAATCGTGAGAGTCCACACAACCCCGCGCGTCAGCTCCGCTGACGGCGCAGGAAGGCCGGAATCTCGAGGCTCATTTCATCCTGCTGCGCAGGCCGCGCTGCTTCGAAGCGCGGGGCTGGTGCAGGCGCCGGTGTTGGTTCAAACCGCTGGGTCTGAGCGGTTTGAACCGTAAAGCCTTGCGGTTCTGCTGCCGGGGAAAGGTTGCGCTTCATCATGCCGCCCATTCCCGTAACCTTGCCGAAAAGCCCACGCAGCCCAGCAGGGCGCGGCGCCTCAGCATATTGTGGCTCCGCTGGTTCGGCCACCGGTACGCGAAGCTGCGGCATTTCCGGTTCAGCCATGGGCGCGGGTGCCAGCATCACGGGCGCTTCCTGCTGAGAAGCCGGTGCCGGCACGATTTCCGCTTCCGGCGCGTAAGCCGTTTCAACCACGGCGGGCCGCAGTGTTGGCGCAGTTTGCGCCGCGCGGCGCATGAAGGGTAGCCCTGGGCCCGTGGCGGGCGCTGCGCCAATGCTTTGGTTGGAGACAGCATTGACCAGTTGCGCGGCACCGCCACCCATCGCCACCAGCTTCGGCTTTTCCGCTTCGCGCTGGCCGGCCACATCAATGCCCGTGGCCACTACGGAAACCCGGATACGCCCATTCATGGTTTCATCCACCGACGTTCCGAAGATGATATTGGCGTCTTCTTCCACTTCTTCCCGGATGCGGTTCACGGCGCCATCCACTTCAAACAGCGTCATGTCATAGCCGCCGGTGATATTGATCAGCACGCCCTTGGCACCGCGCATGGAAATATCTTCAAGCAGCGGATTGCTGATGGCGGATTCGGCGGCGCGGCGGGCACGGTCTTCGCCATCGGCTTCACCCGTCCCCATCATGGCCTTGCCCATTTCGGCCATGATGGTGCGGATATCGGCGAAGTCCAGATTGACGATACCAGGATTGATCATCAAATCCGTCACACCGCGCACGCCCATATACAGGACGTTATCGGCCATCTTGAAGGCTTCTTGGAAGGTCGTGCGTTCATTGGCCAGACGGAACAGGTTCTGGTTCGGGATGATGATCAGTGTGTCCACGCATTGCTGCAATTCCTCGATCCCCTGTTCGGCGGATTTGCGCCGCTTCGGGCCTTCAAAATCGAAGGGCTTGGTCACCACGCCAACGGTCAGGATGCCGCGTTCTTGTGCCATGCGCGCAATCACCGGCGCTGCCCCCGTGCCGGTGCCACCGCCCATGCCGGCGGTGATGAAGATCATGTGCATGCCTTCAATGTGGCGGGCCAATTCTTCGGTCGCTTCTTCCGCTGCTGCGCGGCCAATTTCGGGCTTGGCACCAGCGCCCAGGCCTTGCGTAAGATGCGGGCCAAGCTGCACGCGGCGGTCAGCGCGGGAATGGACCAGCGACTGCGCATCCGTATTCGCCACCAGGAATTCCACACCATCAAGGCCCATGGAAATCATATTGTTGACGGCATTGGTACCGCCGCCGCCAACGCCCACCACCGTAATCCGCGGCGTGAAATCCGTATGTTGATTTTGCGGAATCGTCAGGTTCAGGGTCATTGTTTTTCCTCCTCACGCATTGATGGGCAGCTTGGGTTGGCAGGGGTGACGGAAGGTGCGGACATCATACGCGATCCTTCAGCCAATGAATCAAACGACGAAACGCACCGCCGGTCTTCACCGGGCCGGGCGCGATATCCAGAACGGGGCGGCCTTCGCCGGCGCCCCACATCAAAAGCCCAACCGCGCCGGCAAAAGCGGGGCCGGAGGCAGCTTCGGCCAAGCCACGCAAGGATTGCGGGCGGCCAAGGCGCACCTGGCGGTCCAGGATGCGCGCGGCCAACTCCCGCACCCCAACAAGCTGGGATGCGCCGCCGGTCAGCACCACGCGCGCGCCGCCTTCCTTGCCGAGCCCGCTTTGATCGAGTTTGTCCTTGAGGATTTCAAAGGTTTCTTCAAGCCGCGGCTTGATGATGCCCACAACCATGGCGCGCGGAATCCGCGCGATATGATGTTCATCTTCGCCCAAAAGCGGCACGGGCAGATATTCGCGTTCATCATCTGCGCCGCCATGCACCGCGCCATGCAGCGTTTTCATCCGTTCCGCATGCGCAACTGGCGTGGATAGGATGGTCGCCAGATCATTCGTCACCTGGCCGCCACCCACCGGGATTTGCGCGGTATGCAGCAGATGGCCTTCGCTGAAGACCGCAAGGCTTGTGGTGCCGCCGCCCATGTCAATCACCGTGGCGCCAAGCTGCTTTTCATCTTCCACGAGCGTCGCGAGGCCTGACGCAAAGGGCGCCGAGACCAATTCTTCAACCTCCAAATCACAGCGCATCAGGCAGGCGCCCAGATTGCGGAGCGAAGCTTCAGCCGCCGAGACCATATGCAGCCGCGCGCCCAGCGTATCGCAGATCATACCGCGCGGATCATCAACGCCAGGTGTCGCATCCACGGTGAAGCCCAGCGGAATGGCGTGTACCGTTTCGCGGCCTTCTTCGGCGGTGCGCCGGCGCCCATCATGCAGGATGGCGCGTAGATCAACCTCATTCACCGCGCGGCCACCGATTTCCCATTGCAGATGCAAAGGCCGGCTATCCGGCTGCCCGCAGGAAAGATTGACGATGGCACCGGAAAGCCTTGTGTCGGCCATTTCTTCGGCCTGGCCTACGGCGGCGCGAATGGCGCGTTCCGCTTCTTCCAGATCCACAATGGAACCGCCCTTCACGCCGCGTCCGCGCTGCCAGCCAAAACCCAGCACGCGCGGGCTACCATCGCTTTCAATGCGCGCAATCAGGCAGACCACTTTGGTAGAACCGATATCCAGCACACCAAAAACACCACTACGCGCCTGACGGCGACGCCGCGGCGGTGCGGCTGCAGGTTCAAAAGTGCCGGGCAGGCGGGTGAGCTGATTCATCCGCGTTCCCTTCGCGCGACCGGGCGCGCCGGCTGGTTTTCGGGTGTTTCACGATTGGTGCGCACCACCAGCCGATCCGGCAGACGAAGATCAATCGCAGCCAGGGGCCGATCCAAAAGCTTCGCTTCCTGCTGCAATTCAGCAAGGCGTTTAATGGCAGCGCCTTCAGCAATTTCGGGCAGCAGCACATCCGTGCCGCTATGCAGGCGCAGATTCCAGCGCCTTTCGCCAATGCGCACCATGGCCTGTACGCGTTCCGCCACCGCTACTTCCGCCGCCAGAAGATCGTAAAGCGCAGCGGCGGCGCGATCTGCACCGGGCCCGACAATCAGTGGCAGAGGACCGAATTGATCGAGCCCATCTGTCGCCACCGTCTTGCCGTCGCGGTCCACAATCACGAAGCGGCCTTGATTCTGCCAAATGGCGAAGGGCCGGCGTTCTTCCAGCCGCAGCACGATGGTGGCGGGCAAATGGCGTTCCACATGCGCCCGCGCCACCCAGGGGATCGATTCCAAACGCTGCCGCGCAGCTTCCGGCGAAAATTCCAGCATGGAATCACCGCGTGAAACGCCAAGTGCTTCGCGAATAAGTGGCAGTGGCGTGTTCTGGCGACCATCCACGATCACCGCCTGCACTGTCATGCTACGATCAGGCCCGATCATGGTGACCTGGTCCAGCATGCGCCGCGCCTGGCCGGCCGGGTCCACCATTGCGATGCCATAAGCAATGACGCCAAAGCCGCAAAGGATCAGCACGCCATAAAGCGCAGGCCGCGCAAAACGACGCGAACGACGCAGCGCAATGCGCAGCGCGGACGGCCTGCCCTGTTCCTTCTTCTTCCGCACAGAGGTGGTAACCAAGCGTTCACGCGCCATGGCGGGCTTGCTCCACCATCCAGGCGCAAAGCGCGGGGAAGGACATGCCGCAATGCGCTGCTTGTTCTGGCAGCAACGATGTTGGCGTCAGGCCCGGCTGCGTATTCACTTCAAGCAGGATCAGCCGGCCGGGTTCACCTTGCGTGTCATCATAACGTAGATCAGTGCGTGAGGCGCCGCGGCAGCCCAGCGCATGATGCGCGCGCAGCGCGATATCCAAAGCCTGCGCATAAGCCTCCGGCGCCATGCGCGCGGGCAGGATGTGGCGCGAACCGCCGGCGGCGTATTTGCTTTCGTAATCGTAGAACTGCCCGGCATCGGCCAGGATGTCGGTCACTGCCAGCGCGCGATCCCCCATCACGCCCACGGTCAATTCGCGGCCCGGGACGAAGCTTTCCACCATGATGGCATCGCCATGCGTCCAACCCCGCGCAATGGCAGCGCGGCGATTGTCACCCTCATGCAAAATGGTGACGCCAACTGAAGAGCCTTCATTCACCGGCTTGACCACAAAGGGGCGCGGCAGCGGGTCCGCCGCTTCCAATTCAGCGCGCGTCACCACACGATCATCTGCAACGGGCAGGCCAGCGGCACGAAAAATCGCCTTGGCCGCCGCCTTATCCATCGCCATGGCAGAAGCGCGCAACCCGGAATGCGTGTAAGGCAAACCAAGCCAATCCAGCATGCCCTGAATGCAGCCATCCTCACCAAAGCGGCCATGCAGCGCATTGAAGACAACATCGGGACGCGGATCGTTCAGCGCTTGGATCACGGCAGCCAGATCATCACCGACATCAATCGGCGTCACGGCAAAGCCCGCTTCTTGCAAGGCGGCAATCACCTGGCGGCCGGAAGAAAGCGACACGTCGCGTTCCGCGGAACGCCCACCATAAAGAACGGCGACGCGCTTCTTCATGGCAGCGTCCTTCCAATACGGCGGATTTCCCATTCCAATGCAATGCCGGAATGCGCGAGTACACGCGCGCGCACTTCGTCACCTAGCGCTTCAATATCGGCGGCGGAAGCGCCCCCCAGATTGAGCAGGAAATTGCAGTGCTTTTCGCTGACCTGCGCCGCACCGCGCGTGAGCCCACGGCAGCCGGCGGCATCAATCAATTCCCAAGCCTTGCGATCACCGGGGGGGTTTTTGAAGGTGGAACCGCCAGTGCGCGCGCGCACGGGTTGCGTTGCTTCACGCGCGGCGC
Source organism: Asaia bogorensis (assembly GCA_945873675.1). Taxonomy (GTDB): domain Bacteria; phylum Pseudomonadota; class Alphaproteobacteria; order Acetobacterales; family Acetobacteraceae; genus Neoroseomonas; species Neoroseomonas bogorensis_C. The sequence goes on along the minus strand of CAMCEP010000065.1, from coordinate 4,968 downwards.
GAATTTCAGCAAGCCGCGCCGCGATGGCGGGTTTATCACCGGCGATGGCGCGCAGCCTTGTCCGCACCACAACACCGCGTGGCGGCAATTGCGCATGACGATAGGCGAAGTGCAGTGCTGGCGCATCCAGGCGCAGCAAACCTTCAGGTGTCGCGATTTCCGCCCAATCCAAAACATCCTTGATCTCAACGCCATAAGCGCCGGCATTCATGGCCACCGCGCCGCCGATGCTGCCGGGAATACCAACCAGAAACTCAAGCCCACCAAGCCCGGCAGCGGCGGCCGTTTCCGCCACCGTGACATCCAAAGCGGCGGCGCCAGCGATGATGCCGCCATCGGCTTCCACCACCACCTCACCAAAGCCGCGCGCAAGGCGCAGCACCACGCCTGCAATACCGCCATCACGAATGATCAGGTTCGAAGCAGCACCCAATATGGTCAGCGGCATATCGGCAGGCATGTCGCGCAGCAGTAGCAACAGATCGTCAAGATCCGCGGGCCGCACCAGCACGTCCGCAGGTCCACCCACGCGAAACCAGGTCGCTGGACCCAGCGGCGCATCACGCTCCGCGCGCCCGCGCAGCGGTGGCAGCACGGCATGGCTGATGGGCTGAGGCATCATTTCATCGCCCCCGCCAGGCGCCCGCGCGCGCGCGACTGCAATTCAGTCAATTGCGCCGGCAGCGCATGCGCCCAATTGGTGATGCTGCCCGCGCCAAGGCAGACAACATAATCACCAGGCCGCGCGATGGCGTGAATCATCTCGGCCAGGCTATCGGGGCCGGGCAAAGGCACGACGGAACGATGCCCGCGTGCGCGCAAGCCTTCCACCAGCGCATCCTTATCCACGCCTTCCATCGGCGCTTCACCGGCGGCATAGACATCGGCCACAATCACCGTGCCCGCATCATTCATGCAGGCGCAGAATTCTTCGAACAGGGTCGCAAGTCGCGAATAGCGATGCGGTTGCACCACGGCAATTACATCCCGCGCGCCGGCCTGCCGCGCGGCCTTCAACACGGCGGCGATTTCCACCGGGTGATGGCCGTAATCATCAATCACCGTAATGCCGCCCGCTTCGCCGGTGCGCGTGAAGCGCCGCTTCACACCCTTAAAGCCCGCCAGCGCGGTGCGGATGGTGACTTCATCGACACCCAGCTCAGCTGCAATGGCAACGGCAGCCAGCGCATTCTGCACATTATGCTGGCCCAGCATGGGCAGGCGGAGGGGCTTCATGTTGCGCACACGCCCGCTCAGCCTATCCGTCACCGTCACTTCAAAAGTCGCACCCATGCGGTCGGTGATCACACGTTCAGCCCGCACATCGGCTTGTGGTGAAAAGCCGTAAGTCACGATGCGGCGATCCGAAAGGCGCGGGATCATCGCCTGCACTTCGGGATGATCAATGCAGAGCACGGCAAAACCATAAAAGGGAATATTACCGACGAATTGGGCGTAGCCTTCCTTCATCGCGTCTTCCGTGCCCCAATGGTCCAGATGTTCCGGGTCCATATTCGTGACCACGGCAACAACGGCGGGCAGTTTCAGGAAGGACCCGTCGCTTTCATCGGCTTCTACCACCATCCATTCGCCGCTGCCCATGCGCGTATTAGTGCCATAGGCATTGATGATGCCGCCATTGATCACGGTGGGATCAAGCCGCGCCGCTTCCAATACGGCCGCCACCAGGCTTGTGGTGGTGGTCTTGCCATGCGTACCGCCAATGGCGATGGACCATTTGAGCCGCATGAGCTCGGCCAACATTTCCGCGCGGCGTACAATAGGGATCAAACGCTGCCGCGCGGCTGCCACTTCCGGATTGTCGCGCTTGACGGCGGTGGACACGACAATCACCTGCGCATTGCCCAGATTGGCCGCGTCATGGCCGATCATTACCGGAATGCCGGCAGCGCGCAGCCGCGCAACATTGGCACTTTCCGAAATATCACTGCCCTGCACTTGGTAGCCAAGCGTATGCAGCACTTCGGCAATGCCAGACATGCCAATGCCGCCGATACCAACGAAGTGAATGGCGCCGATACTGATGGGAAGCGCGCGCATCAGGAAACCCCTACTAGATCACGCCGCGCCAGCGCCATCACACGGTCCGCAAGCTCTCGCGCTGCATGCGGGCGCGCCAAAGCAGCAGCAGCGGCAGCGGCGGCTGCCATGCGCGCTGGGAAATTCAGGAAGGACGCCAGTGCATCGGCCAACACTGGTGGCGTGAAGGCTGCTTGCGCGAAAACACGCGCCGCATCCGCCGCCGCCAAAGCCCGTGCATTCGCGGTTTGATGATCATCAATCGCGGATGGCAGCGGCACCAGAATGGAAGGTCGGCCCGCGCAAGCAATTTCGGCCACTGTGGAAGCGCCGGCGCGGCCGATCACCAGATGTGCCGTGGCAAGCCGCCCTGCCACATCAGGAAAGAAAGGCGCCAAATCCGCGGGAACGCCGGCGGCTTCATAGGCGCTGCGCGTACGCGCCAAATCCTCGGCACGGCATTGCTGCGTCACCAGCAGGCGCGCGCGCAACCCTTCCGGCAGGGCACTGATGGCGGCTGGCACCACATCCGCGAAAATCCGCGCGCCGAGTGATCCACCCAACACCAGCACGCGCAGCACCGTGCCTTCCGCTGGCAGCGGATAGGGCTGACCGGCCAATGCTGCGAGCGCAGGGCGCACAGGGTTGCCCACCACAGCGCTTCTTGCACCTTCCGGCACCATGGCAGTGTCGGCATAGGAAAGTGCCAACAAATCAGCGCCGCGCGCCATCAGCCGATTGGCGCGGCCCAGCACGGCATTCTGTTCATGTAGAATAAGCGCTGGGCGACGCGATGCGCGCATCAGCCGCGCAGCTGCCAAAGGCGGGAAGGAGGGATATCCGCCAAAACCGACAATCGCACTCGGCGACAAATCGCGGATATGCCGGCGCGCTTCAAGCGTTCCCTTCAACAATGCTGAAGCACCACGCATTGCCTGACCTATACCGCGCCCGGATAGCCCGGAACCTTGCAAGACAAAACGCTCAGCATTCGCGAAGACAGGGCTGTCATAAGCCGCGGAACGCGCATCGGTCATCAATGCCACGCGTTCGCCGCGCCGGATCAGCTCCGCCGCAAGCGCCTCGGCAGGGAAAAGATGCCCGCCCGTGCCGCCCGCAGCGATGATGATTGGCTGCACCATGGGGCCCCTCACCGCGCGCCCTCGGTGGCCAGCGCGCCATTCGGCAAGCCGGTTCCAGCGGCGCGTTCGCCAATGCGCTTGCGTGTCAGCGCCAACAACATCCCCATGCCAAGCGCGATGGCAAGCACCGAAGAACCACCATAGGAAACGAAGGGCAGCGTCATGCCCTTGGTGGGGATCAAGTGCAGCGTGGACGCCATATTCACGAAAGCCTGCAAGCCGAATTGCGTCAGCAAGCCGGTCGCCGCCAGCACCACGAAGAAATCAGTTTCCGCCAACAGCCGCATCAAGCCGCGCAGCACGATGAAGGCGAAAAGGGCCAGGATCACCAAGCACACCACCATGCCGAATTCTTCTCCGGCCACGGCAAAGACGAAATCAGCATGCGCATCGGGCAACACATTCTTCACGCGCCCTTCACCAGGCCCGCGCCCCAAAAGCCCGCCATTGGCGAAAGCTTCCATGGCGACACTTACCTGATAGGAATCGCCAGAGCTTGGATCCAAAAAGCGATGCACGCGTGATTGCACATGCGGGAACAGCAGATAGGCCAGAACGCCTACGCCTACGCCAAGACCTGCCAGCCCACCCACGATGAAAAAATTCAGGCCAGCCACAACGAATTGCGCGAAAAGCACCACGGTCATCACTAACAACATGCCGATATCTGGCTGGCTTTTCATGATCACCGCGATCACGGCAAACATGCCAATCGCCATTGCCCGCCCCCAAAAGCGCGAACCAGGCGCCATACCTTCCGCAATTAACCATGCGGCGACAACGGCGAAGAAGGGCTTGAGGAATTCCGATGGCTGCAAGGAAAGACCTGGGATCGGCAACCAGCGCCGCGCGCCCTTGATTTCAACGCCCACCACCAGCGTCGCTGCCGTCAGCACCAAAGCGCCCGCACAGCCAAGCAAAGCAAAGCGCCTGACACCGCGTGGTGACAGCAGCGAAACCACCACTAGCACTGCCGCCGCCAGCGCCAGATAAAAAACCTGCTTCAGGAAGAACATGTGGCGCGATGAGGCGCCGATACGCTCGGCCACGGCAGGCGATGCGGCAAGCATCAACACATAGCCAAAGCCGATCAGCACCATCAGCGCCGCCAGCGTCCAGCGATCCACTGTCCACCACCAGCGCCCAAGAATGGAATTATCCGAGCGGGAGAGTGCCATCAGCTTACCCTCCTGCTCTGCCGCGCAACCAGTGCCTGCGCCAATTCACGGAAACGATCACCGCGCGCATCAAAGCCTGAGAATTGATCGAAGGAAGCGGCTGCTGGTGAAAGCAAAACCACCGGCGCTGCACCAGCAAAAGCCGCTTGCGCTGCTGCCGGCACTGCCGCTTCCAGCGTGCCAATGATTTCATGCGCAACGCCGGCTTCGCGCAACGTCGCTGCCATGGCAGGCGCATCGCGCCCAATCAGAAAGGCCTTGGCGATGCGCGGAAATAAAGGTGCCAGCGGCGTAATGCCGCCTTCCTTGCCGATCCCGCCCGCAATCCAAACCACGCGGTCATAGGAAGCGAGTGCGCGCGCCGCGCTATCCGCATTGGTCGCCTTGCTGTCATTGACGAAGACAACGCCCTTGGCTTCGGCGACGATTTCCTGCCGATGCGGCAAGCCAGGGTAGCTTGCGATGCCATCCGCAATCGCAGAACGCGCAATGTCCAGCGCCATGCAGGCCGCCGCGGCCGCTGCGGCGTTTTGCGCGTTATGCGCCCCGGGCAGCGCCGCTGCCGCCCCCAGATCCAGGATCGCCCCCGCATCATCGCGCAGCATCCG
>CAMCEP010000064.1 GCA_945873675.1 Asaia bogorensis | reverse complement strand
AAACAAAGCGGTGATGGCAGCTGCGTAAAGATGCGTACCCCCCAGAAAATCCACCACCGCCGGGCCGGACTTCACTGGCGGGCCATCTGGAAAGCCCGTGGTGTGCATAATGCCTGAGGCTGCCTGCACGGTCAGGTCCATCGCCAGCTTGTCGCGATCTGGCCCGGAACGGCCATAGCCGGACGCCGCCGCATAGATCAGCCGCGGATTGCGCTTCAGCAGCACTTCCTGGCCAAGGCCAAGTTTGTCCATTGCGCCCGGCGCGAAATTCTCAATCAGGATATCGGCGCGATCCACCATGGAAAGGAACAGCTCGCGCCCTGCCTCATTCTTGAAGTCAATCGAAATGCCAAGCTTGTTGGAATTCAGCATGGCCTGCGGCACGGACCCGCCCGAGACCATGGTGCGGCGCCGCAGAGATTCGCCCCCCGGCGGTTCGATCTTGATGACGGTGGCGCCCGCCATCGCCATCAGGAAGGAACAATAGGGCGCCTGGTAAATCTGCCCGAGATCGAGAACGAGTATCCCATCCAGCGGGCGATGCGGTTCCGCCATCCGGGATCAGACCTTGGAACCCAGAATGCGCCGGCCAATGGCGCTGCGATGCACCTCAGACGGGCCTTCATACACGCGCATCAGGCGCACCTGCTGGTGCATCAATTGCAGCGGTAGCTCCTTCGTCACGCCCATGGCGCCGAAGGTCTGCATGGCCTGGTCCAGGATATCCTGCGCCATTTCCGTGCCTTCCACCTTCAGCATGGAAGCTTCCATGCGCACATCAGCGCCGGCATCAAGCTTGGCCGCCAAATCAGCCACCATCAGCTTGCAGGCATGCATGCGGGTTGCGGCTTCCGCCACCCACCATTGAATGGCCTGGCGATCCGCCAGCCGCACGCCAAAGGTGATGCGGTTGCGCGCCTGATCGGCCATCATGTCCAAAGCGCGGCGCGTCATGCCCACGCAACGCGCGCCCATTTGCAGGCGGCGGACATTCAGCCGCAATTGCATGGGCGCATAACCGCGGCCCAATTCGCCGAGCACTTGGGATTCCGGCACGCGGCAATCTTCAAACACCAACTCATAAGTCTTGCGCCCGCCAATCATGGAAATTTCGCGTTCAATGATGAAGCCTGGCGTACCCTTTTCCACGATGAAGGCTGTCACCCCTTCCTGGCGCTTGCCATCGCCCGTGCGCGCCATGAGGATGATGAAATCCGCGCGCGGCACATTGCTCACCCAAATCTTGCGGCCATTGATGACCCAATCATTGCCATCCTTCACCGCGCGGGTGGTCATGCCGGCGGGGTCACCGCCTGCGCCGGGTTCGGAAATTGCCATCGCGGAACGCGCCGTGCCTTCAGCATAGGGTGCCAGATACCGCTCCCGCTGCATGGAATTGGCGACCGAGAGCATCATGTGCAGATTGGGGCTATCGGGCGGGATGACGAAGGGCACGCAGGCGCGGCCCAATTCTTCCTCGGCTGCCGCCAGCGCGCTGAGTGACAGATTGGCGCCGCCGAATTCCTCCGGCACATCAAGGCCCCAAAGGCCCAATTCCTTGCAGCGCGCCAAAAGCCGCGTTTCTTCTTCTTCCGAGAGCTTATAGCCCTTGCCCTCGGCCTCACGCTTCAGAATCGTAGGCTCCAGCGGAATCAGTTCCTTATCCACGAAGCGCGCGACAAGGTCTTGCAGCATGCGCGTTTCTTCAGTGGGGGCGAATGGCAAGGGGTTATGGTCCATGGCGGCTGATCCTTCCTTATGCTCTCAAAGCATCACTTGCGGGGCGGGGCGTCAAGGCGGGACGGGCGAATAAGCTGTGCGGTTTGGGCTGCTGCCGGTTTAGTGGACCCAAGGGCGGATCGGAAGTGATGGAAATACGCGACGCACCCGGGCATTTGCCGCGCGGGCGGCGCATTGGCCCTGTGGTGGGGACAGGGTGATGCTTAGGTCCTGCGTGATCATGCGTTTGTGGTGGTGCATGGGCATATAGCGGGATTTATGCCTGCGGTGCGGGAGAGCCGCATTTGCATTGATACCGCCGCCTGGTCCGCCGGGGGCTGCCAGCGATGATATTGGAAGGGGCGAGCCCCGCGTTTTTGCAGGCGAAGTGAGGACTGGCTTCACGGTTGGCTTTAATTCATCCGTGACCTGGTGATCTGCCAGGGCAAAGATGCCCAAGGTCTGAATGCTGCATTCCATGAGGCTGCAGAGGATTATCTTAAGCTTCTCGAACCCGCTGGCCGCAAGGCTGACCTGCTGCTGTAAGGCATTTTCAATGTGTACTTCGGACCCGACCTGAACTGCAGCGCCATGAATTACGCGCGGTCCGGACGTATTGACCACCATATTGTCGTCAGCGCTGCGCTGCTACTTGGAACGCGCTGCGCGAGATAGAGCGCTGAAGGCTGAATTCACAGTCAAATAACCTCTCAAATTGACCAGCCAATCTCAGCAAGTCAAGCACGGAGCGGCCTGGAATATACTTTAAGTCCATTCGCGGCCAGGAGGACATCGAAGTTGTTGAATTTTCAATGGCGCGAGACAAGGAACAAGACAAATAAAATTTGAAATATTTTTCAGAGATGTGGGCTTTTCCATATTGATGTAAAGTATAGAATTATAGATAACTCTCAAAAAATAAGTATTAAATGCTCTCAACTTAGGGAATCTGTGATGTTTGGTCTTAATCTTATTCGGTTTTGTCCTGTATTTGCCAGGCCTTTTTATATTCGCGTGGTCGGCAGCCTTCGCGATAAGATACTCTGGTTCAAGTTACGTAACTATGTGCGTTCGTCAAAATCAAAAAAATTGACGAAGGGGCCCATCGTCATCGCCGGTTTGTTTTCTTCTACTACAGGCTTGGGGCGTGGCGCCTTATTGATGTTGCGCGATTTTCAACAAAAGAACATCGATGTTGTTGGTATCGATTTGACAGAATACTTTAACTTACCTCCGGGAGAGTTGCCCGCGGGCGTTCTGCGTCCAGACGAAATTGGCGATCTTGTCGGGGCAAGCCTGATCATTCATCTAAATCCGCCCGAGTTTCTTTTCACCATTCTGAAGTTGCAGCGAAAATTATGGGAAAATTCTAAGCTAATCGGCTATTGGGCTTGGGAAACTGAAACGGCGCCCAAGGCATGGGGAAAAATTGCAACGCTGGTTGATGAAATTTGGGTGCCGTCGCCAATGGTGGCGATGGCAATCAAAAAATTATTAAGTCGCAACAAGCAGGAGATCATTAAAGTTGTCCCGCACGCTACCCATGCCTTGCCAATCGGCCCGCGACAGACACAAGCCTTAAAAACACGGCTCAGATGCGCGCATGATCTAGGAAGCGAACTCTTCATCGCGGGCTTTTCATTTTCGGTTGGATCAATCTTAGTGCGCAAGAATCCCCAAGCCGCCATTAGGGCCTTTCAATTAGCCTTTCCGCCCGATATCTCTCAGGTTAGGTTTTTGATGCGTGCGTACGACATAGCTCTTTGGCCGCCTGGCTATGCGGAATTACAAGAAATGGCGCGAAACGACCCACGGATCATCCTGCTTGATGGGCTCACCAAAGACATTCCCATAGATGAATTTTTTCAGATCATAGATGTATACGTGTCACTGCATCGTAGCGAGGGCTACGGCCTGACAATGGTAGAGGCAGCCGATGTTGGAATACCAGTTCTGGCGACCGATTGGTGGTTGCCGCCAGATATTGCCGCGCGGCGTGAAGTCATAGCTGTCGCGTCTCATTGTATTCCAGTGAGTGATCCTCAAGGTATATACGCCGCATCTGCAGGCATGTGGGCAGAACCGGATGTCAACGACGCCGCAGAAAAATTGAGGACGATATACAGCGCCCATCATCATGAAAGACTAGGATAAATGCGTTGTATTTATTGTGCGTGTACCTAGGTGAAAAATCCAAATATATCGATCGGTCCGGTTCCTCTGGAAGGCCTTATTTGACCGGGTAGATCGATTTATAGATGCCCTTCTTGGCGTAGATGTCGTTGTAATCCTCATGAAAAGGAGCGCCCAGGGATCTCAGCCCAGTACTCAATTTACAACTAACCGCAAGAATCTCACCATTGGGTGGAATATAGGCAAGAGAAGGCGTCGAGGGGTTTTTGTTTATTTTAATGGCCTCTCCTGTCACCAACTCTTCGAGCCTTGAATGGGTGGCGATGCAACGGCCAAATAGGTTCGGCCCAGTCGGGCATAGGGGATTGAAACCATAATAATTTTCATGACAATGCCTGATGATATTTTTGATTACCTCCTCAAAAAGCGGAAGATTTCTTGGGGCTGCGATAATGGCATTACTCACGATCCAAGGTGCTGAATTGAAGGCATCACGAAAGATATGCAACTTCGTCGGGGCTTGCCTGACGATTGGTTGCCAAAAATGACAGGCTAGATCAGCGTAAACCCCGCCATGGACATATAATAAGCAATAGCGGGCGAGATCTGCCTTATAGGCTTTTGGAACCAGCCGATGGTAGGTTTCTGTCACTTCCTTTCCAAACTTATCTTCCAGAAACGCCACCAGCGCATCATGCCCATATAGATGATGCGAAAATCCCGGATGCGCCTGCTTGAATGAATCTATGTTTGCAGAAATCCGCGGAGGAAGAATGTCGGAAAATCCAGCAATGTCTGCCGGATGCAGGTAAATCGAATGCAGCATCATATTGTTCTTAGATACCGAAGAGGTCGAAGCCGACGCCCCGCCACCATGCGTGGCACCTGACAACGAATACGCGCTGGCCCCAAGGTTCCCGGTTTTCACAAACATTTCGGTCGTATTCGAAGAATGAGAAACAGGCCCGCCCGTCAGAAACAAAGAAACCCTATAATCGACATGGGCATAGAAGCGTCGAATGACAGGCGCAAAAACAAACCGTATGCATTTTTTCAATGATTCTTTAAAAGAAAACATCGTGTATTCCATCTTCACTGCGCGTTGCGCTAAATGGTGACGCTTGTATAAATAATATGAATTTCAGAGAATTACTATAGTTGCGGTAAATAGAGGCTAGTTTTAGGTTTTTTTCTTCTAGTCTGCCTGCGTATGCGGGCCAAAAAGCTTACCCCGATGACGCGATATCAAAAACTGCCCCTACCCCTTATCCCGCATCAACCGCGCCTTATCCCGCTGCCAATCCCGCGCCGCAATCGCTGCCCGCTTGTCATGCTTCTTCTTGCCCTCAGCCAGCCCCAGCAACACCTTCGCCCGCCCGCGTTCATTGAAATGAATATCCAGCGGCACAAGCGTCGCCCCGTCGCGCGTGATGGCGCCGATCAATTCGCGCGCCTGCTTGCTGTGCAACAACAACTTCCGCGGCCGGCGCGGCTCGAACCGCGCCATGAAGGAACCCGCCTGCCATTCGGGGATATGGGCATTGAATAGCCACATCTCCCCATCACGTTCGCCGGCCCAGGCTTCCGTCAGCGTGGCGCGCCCGGCACGCAGAGACTTCACCTCAGGCCCCACCAGCGCAAGCCCTGCCTCGACGGTTTCCAAGATTTTATAGTCAAACCGCGCCTTGCGGTTTTGCGCGGCGATGCCGTGGGAAATCATCCCCTTTTTGCGCGGTTCAGCCATGTCTTACGCGCCCACCGCGCGGGCGCATCCCTTCAGTTCAACAAACCGGCGGATACCATCGCCTCACGCACCCTTGCGCGCGTGGCCTCACCAACAGGGGCCAGCGGCAGGCGGCAGTGATCGCTGCTTTTGGCCAGCAAGCTCGCCGCATATTTCACCGGGCCCGGAGAGGTCTCGGAAAACAGCGCATCATGCAACGGCACCAGGCGGTCCTGAATTTCAATCGCCTCATCCACGCGGCCCAGGCGCCAGGCCTTGTGCATTTCCGCGCAAAGCCGCGGTGCCACATTGGCGGTGACGCTGATGCAGCCATGCCCGCCAGCGGCCAGGAAGGATACGGCGGTATGGTCTTCACCCGAAAGCTGCGCGAAATCTTCCCCGCAAGCGCGGCGCGTGTGCAGCGGGCGCACCAGATTGGCGGTGGCATCCTTAACGCCAATGATATTCGGGTGCTTGGCCAGCCGCGCCATGGTCTCAACACTCATGTCAATCACGCTGCGCGGTGGGATATTGTAGATCACCATGGGCAGATCAACGGCGTCCGCGATGGCCTTGAAATGCAGATACATGCCTTCTTGCGTCGGCTTGTTGTAATAGGGCGTGACCACCAGGCAGCCATCGGCGCCGGCCTTCTTGGCGTGGCGGGTGAAGTCAATCGCCTCAGATGTGCTGTTGCTGCCGGTACCCGCGATCACGGGCACGCGCCCGGCAGCGGCTTCCACGCAAAGCTCCACCACGCGCTTGTGTTCCTCATGCGAAAGGGTCGGGCTTTCGCCGGTGGTGCCAACGGGGATCAGGCCTTCCGTGCCCTCGGCAATCTGCCAATGCACCAATTCCACGAAGGCTTTTTCGTCCACGGACCCATCCGCGCGCATGGGCGTAATCAGCGCAACCATGGAACCCTTGAACATGCTGGCATCCTCCTGAGGAATTTGAGGGAACAAAGTTAGGCGCCAAGGCGCGCCGCGACAAGGCGGGAAGTAAAGCCTAGCCGGCGGCGCGCGCGATCGCCAGGAAATCCTCGGCCACCAGGCTGGCACCGCCGACAAGCGCGCCATCCACATGGGGCAGCGCCAGGATGGCCACGGCATTGCCGGGCTTGACCGAACCGCCATAAAGCAAGCGCAGCCCCGCGCCTGCCCCCGGGAAGCTCTCGGCCAGCTTGGCGCGCATCATGGCGTGCATGGCGCTGATATCGGCTTCGGTTGGCGTGCGGCCAGTGCCAATGGCCCAGACGGGTTCATAAGCCAAAACGCCGCCGGCGGCGCCAAAGCCCTCCGGCAGGCTTTCCGCCATTTGTTCGGCGACCACTTCCTCGGCCCGGCCCAAAAGCCGGTCATCCTCGGGTTCGCCCACGCAAACCACCGGGATCAGGCCGGCAGCCATTGCCGCTTCGGCCTTGGCGCGGACACGGTGACTGGTCTCCCGATACGCCATGCGGCGTTCGGAATGGCCCAGAATAACGTAAGTGGCGCCGGCATCCTTCAGCATCGCGGCGGCAATATCCCCGGTATGGGCGCCCTTGGCGGCCTCATGGCAATCCTGCCCGCCAAGCGCCACCAACCCGGCGCAAGCCTGGGACAGGGGGGCGATCAGCGTGGCGGGGGGGCAGATCAGCACTTCGGCCTTCAGCCCAGCGGCGCCGGCGGCAATGGCCCGGGCCAAAGCTTGGGCCTCGGCGGCCTGCCCATGCATTTTCCAATTGCCGGCGATCAGCGGGCGCACACCGGGGGTCATGCTGGGGTTCCTCCTGGGCTTCGGGGGTTCATCTTTGCGTGAGTGGCTAGCCGCCGCTTGGGGGCTTGGCAAGCATCGGGCCTTTCGCGCCGCGCCGCGCGGCGGTAATCACTTGTTTCATGATCACCTTCATGCGTCGCCTTGCCTCTACCTGGGTCGCCAAGGCGCTATTCATTCTGCTCGTCCTGTCCTTCGCCGTCTGGGGGATTGAGGATGTCGTCCGCAAGATCGGCCGCGATACCGCGGTGGCGAAGGTGGGCGGCATGTCCATTGAAGCCGAAGAAGCACAAATGGCCGCGCGGCGGGAAATGTCGCGAATCGCGCGCCAGATGGGCAATCAGTTTGAACCGAATGAGGCGATCCGCCGTGCGGTCGCTGCCGGTGCGCTCGAAAACCTGATCGGCGAACGCGCCATGGTGGCCGAAGCGCAACGCATGGGTGTGGTGGCGCCCGAGGAACAGGTGCGCGACACGGTCTTCGCCATCCCCGGCCTGCGCGGCCCCGATGGGCGGTTTTCGCGTGAGATTCTGTTGCAGGTGCTGCGCAGCAATGAATTGTCCGAAGCGCAATTTTTGTCGCTGATCAAGGGCGATCTGCTGCGCCAGCAGCTATTGGGTGCCGTGCGTTCCGGTGCTGCGGCGTCGGACGCGCAAACCGCGCCGCTTCTAGTTTGGCAGACGGAACGGCGGGTGGCGGATGTGGTGCTGCTGCCATTCTCCGCCGCGCCTGAACCGGAAGCGCCGACGGAAGCGCAATTGCAGCGCTTTCTGGAAAACAACCCGCAGCGTTTCTCCACGCCGGAGTTCCGGCAAATCACCATCGCGGTGCTGTCGGCGGAAACGCTCGCGAATGAAATCGCCGTTTCGGAAGACGAGATCAAGCAAGCCTTCGAAGCCCGCCACGGCCAATATGACAGGCCAGAACGCCGGCAAATCCGCCAAGTGGTGCTGGCCGATGAAGCGCGCGCGCGGGAAATCTCGCAGCTTTGGCAAGCGGGTGCTGATTGGGAAACCGTGGAAGCGGCTGCCACCGCGGCGGGCGGTCAGGCCATGGCGCTGCCCATGGGTGATAAGGCAAGCCTGCCCATCCCCGCCTTGGCGAATGCGGCTTTCGCCGCCCTGCCGCAAAGTGTGACAGACCCGGTGCAAAGCCCCTTTGGCTGGCATGTAATTGGCATTGAAGCGGTGGAACCCGGGCAGATTTTCACGCTGGATCAATTGCGTGATCAATTGCGCCGGGATGTGGCAAAGGACCGCGCACTCGATCTTGCGTATGAGCGTGGCAATAAGGTGGAAGATGCGCTGGCGGGTGGGATGACGCTGGCCGAAGCCGCACCGCGCTTTGGGCTGGCGCTGGTGAATGCCACGCTTGATCCCGGGGGGCGCAGCCCCGCCAATGAAGCGGTGACGCTGCCGGTGCCTGCGGAACAACGCAATGCCGTGCTGCGCGCGATTTTCATGCAGGATCAGGGGGCGGCGCCGCGCTTGCAGGAATTTGGTGATGCTTTTGCAGCGATTGAAGTAACCGGCATTACGCCATCTCAGCTGCGCCCCTTTGCTGAGGTTGAACAGGACCTCCGCCGCGCCGTGATTGCCGATGCGCGCCGGCGCTTCACCGAAACACGCGCGGCCGGGCTTTTGGCGGCGCAGCGTAGCGGCAAGACTTTGGTGGAAGCCGCGCAAGAATTGGGCTTGGTCAGCACGCGCACCGCACCTTTCGGGCGAGATCCGGCGCAGGGCAGCTCGGTGCCGCCGGAATTGCTGCCGCCCTTGTTTGAAGCCAAGCGCGGGGGGGCGACCATGGCGGAAATCCGCGGCGGCTTTGCGGTGGCGTCGGTTGCGGATATTTTGCGGCTTGATCCGGCAAGTGATCCGCTTGGCATGGGCCGTGTGCGCGTGGAAATCGAACAAGCCGTAGGCGATGATCTGGAACAGCAATTCCAAGCTGCATTGCGCGGGCGCGCCAATGTGCGCATCAATGAACGCGTGCTGGAACAGGTGACAGGCAGATGAGTGGCGGCGGTTTCGCGGCATTTCGCGCAGCTTTGGAAGCGGGGCGGGGGCAGATCCTCGTTCGTGAACGCGTCGCTGATCTGGATACGCCCGTTGGCGCCTTCCTGAAACTCACCGGCGGGGCGCAGGCCAATGCCTTCCTTTTGGAAAGCATTGAAGGCGGTGCGGCGCGCGGGCGTTATTCCGCGATTGGCATGGCGCCGGATCTGATCTGGCGTTGCCGCAATGGCAAGGCAGAGCTCAATCGCCATGCGCTTTCCGCCCCGCATGGTTTTGTGCCGGAAGCGGCACCCGCTTTGGATAGCCTGCGCGCCATCATCAATGAATGCCGGATGGTGGTGCCAGCCAGCCTGCCACCGATTGCGGCGGGGCTGTTTGGCTATCTGGGCTATGACATGGTGCGGTTGATTGAAAAACTGCCCGCGACCAACCCTGATGTGCTTGGCATCCCGGATGCGGTGATGACACGCCCGACGCTGATGGCCGTGTTCGACCATGTGCGCGACACACTTCTGCTCTGCGCGCCGGTCTGGCCGGGGGCTGATCCGCAAGCCGCCTGGGAAGCGGCGAATGCCAGGTTGGATGAGGCGGAAGCCGCACTTGATCGCCCGGTGCCGCGCCCAGCGCCGCCCGCTGACCTGCCCGCTTTGCCCCAGCCTGACAGCAATTTCACCGAAGCCAGCTATATCGCGGCCGTTGAGCGCGCGAAGGATTACATCCGCGCCGGGGATTGCTTTCAGATCGTGCCGGCGCAGCGGTTTTCTGCCCCCTTCGCACTGCCGCCCTTTGCGCTGTATCGCGCGCTACGGCGGATCAATCCGGCACCCTTCCTGTTTTTCTGCGATTTCGGTGGCTTTGCCGCGGTGGGGGCGAGCCCGGAAATCCTGGTCCGCGCGCGCGATGGTGTTGTCACGGTCCGCCCACTCGCCGGCACGCGCCGGCGTGGCGCCACGCCAGAAGAAGATCACGCGCTTGAAGTGGAATTGCTGGCCGATCCCAAGGAACGGGCTGAGCATCTGATGCTGCTCGATCTTGGGCGTAATGATGTGGGCCGCGTCTCCGAAATCGGTTCCGTGAAGGTCACGGCGCAATTCCAGGTGGAACGGTATTCGCAGGTCATGCATATCGGCTCCGAAGTGCAGGGGCGCCTGCGCGCAGGGCTGGATGCTTTGGATGCCTATTGCGCGGGCTTCCCGGCCGGCACGCTGACCGGCGCGCCAAAAATCCGAGCGATGGAAATCATCGAGGAATTGGAACCATCGCGCCGTGGGCTTTATGCCGGTGGCGTTGGCTATTTCGGTGCTGATGGCGGCATGGATACCTGCATCGCGCTGCGTACCGCCTTGGTAAAAGATGGTGTGATGTATGTGCAGGCCGGCGCCGGTGTGGTGGCCGATAGCGATCCCAAGGCGGAATATGAAGAAACGCGCCAAAAGGCGCGCGCGCTGTTTCGTGCGGCGGAAGAGGCAGTGCGTTTCGCCTCAGGCCGGCGCTAAAGCCTAGGTCATGGCGGAAGCGCCCGATATCGCGCCTATCCTCAATCTGCTTGAGGATGCGCGCGATGCCGGGCGCTGTGCCGAAGCCGCTGCGGCCTTGCGCGTTTTATCGCAGCTTCAGCCGGAAAACCTGCATGTGAAGGCAGCGCTTGCGCGCGCGCTATTCGGTGCTGGGCTTTGGCAGGAAGCCTGGGATGCCTATGAGGTGCGCTTTGATCTGATGCCGGAGGTTTTCACCAAGGTCACGCGCCCCGGCCCGAATGGCCCCGAAGCCATGCCGATGTGGCGTGGTGGGGCTTTGCCGGAATCGCTCTTGGTGATGGGCGAACAGGGGCTTGGCGATACCATCCAATTCGCGCGCTTCCTGCCCCTTTTGCGCGCGCGCGGTGTGCGCGTGCATGCGGTGCTGGATCCGCGCGTGATAAAGCTGCTCGGCCCGGTGCTGGAAGGCATTGATGTGCGCCCTGGCGGTGCGGCGGGGCGAATTCATGGCGTGAAGGCTTGGCTGCCTTTGCTGAATCTGCCGCGCGCGCTTGGGCTGCGCCCACAGCAATATCAGGGACGCATCCCATATTTGGCGGCGGAACCGGAACGCGTGGCGCGTTGGCGCCAGCGCATCGGCAATCAGGGCTTTCGCATCGGCATTGTCTGGCAGGGTAATCCCAAGGCGCCGGTGGATCGCAATCGGTCCGTGCCTCTTCCCAT
>CAMCEP010000063.1 GCA_945873675.1 Asaia bogorensis | reverse complement strand
CTGCCCAAGCCCGGCCCGGGCGAGGTTCGGCTGCGGATCACCGCAACAGGGCTCAATTTCCGCGATGTAATGTGGGCGCAAGGGCTATTGCCCGAAGACATGCTGATGGATGGCTTTGCCGGCCCAAGCCTTGGCATGGAATGCGCCGGGGTTGTGGAAGAAGCGGGGCAGGGCGTCAGCATGGCCCCCGGCACGCAGGTTTTCGGCTTTGCCCCCGCTGCCTTCGCGACCCACGCGCTGACCAGGGCCGAGGCATTGCAACCCTTGCCGCCGGGCATGAACCCCGAAGCAGCGGCGACGATCCCTGTTGCCTTCATCACCGCTGCCTATTCTCTGGAAACCTTGGCGAGGCTCCGCCCCGGTGAGCGGGTGTTGATCCATGGTGGCGCGGGCGGCGTTGGCCTGGCAGCGCTGCAGATCGCCAAATCGGTTGGCGCCTTGGTGGCGGCCACGGCCGGAACGCCAGAAAAGCGTGCGTTTTTGCGTCAGCTTGGCGCAGATCTGGTGCTGGATAGCCGCGATGCTGGCTTTGCCGATGCTCTGCGCGCCGCCTGGCCGGATGGCGTGGATGTGGTGCTGAATTCGCTGGCCGGTGTGGCGATGGAAAGAAGCCTGGCACTGCTTTCACCCTTTGGCCGCTTCATTGAATTGGGCAAGCGCGACTTTGCCGAAGGCCGCCGCACGGGACTTGGTGCTTTCCGGCGCAATATCAGCTATTTCGCCGTGGATGCGGATGCACTGCCGCGCGCCCGCCCGGCATTGGCCGAGGCATTGCTGCGCGATATCGCCGCGCGCCTGGCCGAGGGCACATTATTACCCCTGCCCTATCGCGCCTTCCCAGCCGCCGAAGCGGAAGTCGCCTTCCGTCAGCTTCAGGCATCTTCCCATATCGGCAAGCTGGTGATCAGGCCGCCGACGCAGGATGCAAAAACCGCGGCACCATGGGCGCCGGATGAGGCAGGGTGCTATGTAGTGCTGGGCGGCACCCAGGGCTTTGGGCTGGAATGCGCCAAATGGCTGGCCGCCACGGGCGCGCGGCGCATTGCGCTGATGTCCCGCCGCGGTGCCGCAACGCCCGGCATGGATAGCGCACTGCGCATTTTGGCAGCGCTTGGCGCACGCGCCAGCGCCCATGCCTGTGATGCAACGGACCGCGCGGCACTTGGCGCTGCTTTGGCCTTGCTCCGCGCGGAAGGTGTGCCCATCCGGGGTGTGGTGCAGGCGGCGGCGGTTTTCGCCGATGGCGCGGCAACGCGACAGGACGGCGCAAGCTTTGCGCGCGTGCTGGCACCAAAACTAGCTGCTGCCGAAGCGTTGGAATCCCTTACCGCCAATGATCCCTTGCATCTGTTCTTGCTTTTCTCCTCAGCGACTACGGCTTTCGGTAATCCGGGCCAGGCCAATTACGTCGCCGCCAATGCCGCGCTGGAAGGCTTGGCGCGCCAGCGCCATGCGCAAGGCAAGCCAGCACTCGCGATTGGGTGGGGACCGATCGCCGATACCGGCGTGCTGACGCGTGAGGCAGCAGCGGCGGAAAAGCTGGAGCGCCTGAGCGGTGCCAAACCCATGGCCGCGCAGGAAGCGCTGGCCAGCTTGCCCGCACTGCTTGCCGCCGACGCACCCGTTATTCATGTGGCACGCATGAACTGGTCGGGGATGCAGGCTGCGTTACCCATTCTGGCCGAACCTGCCTATGCGGCGCTTGGCAGCCAGATGACCGCGCGCGATGCCGATGGCGCGGCCTTGCGCGCAAGGCTGCTTTCCATGGCGCCCGAAGCGGCGCGCGCTGAAGTGCTGGCACTCGCGCGGGAAGAAATGGCGCGCATCCTGCGCCTGCCGCCGGAGGCCGTGCGTGTGGATCAGCCACTGCCCGGCCTTGGGCTTGATTCACTGGGCGGCATTGAATTGCGCATGGCCCTGGAACGTCGGCTTGGCATTAGCGTGCCCCTGACGGCAGTGACCGAGGATTTGACACTCTCGATCCTGACGCAACGCGTGGCGGGCGTGCTGTTCAAGGAGGATGCGGATATCGCGACGGTGGAAGCGCTGATCGAAACCCATGAACCGGTGGCAGCGTCATGAATGGCGGCTTTGGCCTTTCCGCAACCGCGCGTGCCGCGCTGCTGGCGCGCCTGACGCGGCGGCGTGATGACGCGCCGGCTGCGGAAGGGCCGCGCGGCTTTCGCGAATTGCCGGGCCAACGCGAAATGGCGCTGATGCGCGATGCCGCTGCAAGCCTTGAATTGGAAAATCCCTTCTTCCGCGCGCATGAGGGGATTGCTTCTGCCCATAGTGTCATTGCCGGGCGAGAGGTGATCAATTTCGGATCCTACAATTATCTTGGCCTGAATGGTGATCCCCGCGTGCAGGCCGCGGCCAAGGCCGCGATAGATCGGCATGGTGTTTCGGCCTCAGCGTCGCGGATGGTCTCAGGCGAAAGGCCGCTGCATGGGGCCTTGGAAGCAGCGCTTGCCGCGCATTACCGCGCAGAGGCAGCACTTGCGTTCGTTTCAGGCCACGCCACCAATGTGACGGTGATTGGGCACTTGCTTGGCCCACGCGATCTGATTGTGCATGATGCGGCCATCCATAATTCCTGCACCGAAGGGGTGCGGCTTTCCGGCGCCAAGCGGCTTTCCTTCGCGCATAATGATTGGCGCGCGGCCGAGGCGGCCCTTGCGGAGGCTCGGCGTGGCGCGCGGCGCGCGCTGCTGGTGATTGAAGGCCATTATTCCATGGATGGCGACATCCCAGATCTACCGCGCTTCCTTGAATTAGCGCGGCGCCATGACGCTTGGCTGATGGTGGATGAAGCCCATGCGCTTGGCGTGGTTGGGGCGCGCGGCCATGGCGTGCATGAGCATTACAGTATTGACCCGAATGAGGTTGATATCTGGATGGGCACGCTTTCCAAAACCCTGTCGGGCTGCGGCGGCTATATCGCCGGTAATGCCAGCCTGATTGAATGGTTGCGCCATTCCGCGCCGGGCTTTGTTTATTCCGTGGGGCTCGCGCCTGCCCTGGCGGCGGCCGCGACAGAAAGCCTTGCCATTTTGCATGCCGAACCGGCACGAGTCGCACGCCTGCAAGCCAATGCAGCGCTATTCCTGGCTCTTGCACGCGATGCTGGTTTTGACACTGGCACGGCCACAGCACATGCCATTGTGCCGGTGATCCTGGGGTCTTCGATTGCCGCCGCGCGTTATTCGCAAAAGCTCCTTGAGCGGGGCATCAATGTGCAGCCAATCATCTATCCGGCAGTTGCGGAAAAAGCGGCAAGGCTGCGCTTTTTCCTTTCAAGCGAACATTCTGAGACTGATATCCGCGCCACCATCGCGGCGCTGATCGCCATCCGGCAGGAGGCGAAAGGATAAGGCCCGCGACTTAGTGCGTTTCCCGTTCACCTTCGTTCGCGGGATACGCCCTAAACCGTGGTTTCATCGCATTTTATAAGCCGCCAAGCGAAGCTACTTGGCTAGAAAATGCTCTAATCGCGGGCCTGACGGTTTTCAGAGTTCTTCGTCGCCCCAATCGGCGCTGGCATCATTGCCGTAATCCGCCGTGGCATCCTGCTGGGCATCACCGCCCCAAGGGGAGGCTGAAGGCACCGCTTCCTGCGCGAAGCCACCCGCAGACGCCGCCTGCGCGGCACCGCCACCACCGAGCGCGCCCATGAGCATATTGCCAAGCATGATGCCGCCAGCGACACCGGCTGCGGTGGCAAGCGCGGTGCCAAGGAAGCCACTGCCTTGGCGCTGTTGCAGCGCCTGCGGGTTATGGCCGGGCGGATAATAGGGCTGCGGGCGCGGCGGCATGGGGGCCGGGCGATTGCCGCCGAAAAGCCCACCAAGCATGCCGCCCTTCTGCGCCTGGCCTTCTCGGCGCGCAGCTTCTGCTTCCCATTCCAATTGTTGGATACGGTTATTGGCTTCGACCAAGGCCGCTTCCTGCGCAAAGGCGGATTGCGTGATGCGATAGCGCGCTTCCGGGTAACGCGTGAAAAGCTCCGCAATCAGCCGATCGGCATCGGGGTCCATTGGCGGCAGGCTTGGCTTCTGCGCCGTGCTCGCTCCCCAGGGGCCAGAGGGTGCGCCCTGCACAGCCGCATTGCCGCTCATCCGTTCCACGAAGGCGGAAATGATCCGCTTTTCCTCATCCGTCATTGTGAAATCTTTCTCCCGACATTGATGGCGTTGGCGGATTCGCGCCCGCCGAACTGCACGGGGAGGAATTGGGCCGAAAGGTCCGGGCTTTCAAGCGGCCTGGCTGGGGGTTCATTGAAATGACATCAAGCGCCCAGTGCGCCGGCTGCGGCAAACCTATCAGAAGTCGCTGGCGCGACCCTTCTGTTCCCAATCACCAAAACGGGTCGGTTCCGGGCCTTTGGGGCCACCGATTTCCTTGGGTTTGGCGGGCGGGTCCTTGGCCGGGGCTGCTGGCTGCTTCTGGGCGCTTTCGGGTTGGTGTTTTTCAGTCATGACAAAAACTCCTAGCATCATTAGCATCATTACACGAGGGGACCGAGGAAGGCTTCATGTCCGGACATACGCGAACCGTAATACTTCTGGCTGCCATGACCGCGCTGTTTGGCGTGGTCGGCCAAGCTATTGGCGGCGAACAGGGCATGATCATGGCGCTGCTTTTCGCAGGCGGCATGAACCTTTTTTCCTGGTGGAACAGCGATAAAATGGTGCTGCGGATGCATAATGCCCAGCCCATCAGCCCGCAGGAAGCGCCCCGGCTTTATGAAATGACAGCGCAGCTTGCCGCCAATGCGGGCCTACCAATGCCAGCGCTTTATGTGATCCATGAAGCCCAGCCGAACGCCTTCGCCACCGGCCGCAACCCCCAGCATGCGGCCGTTGCGGTGAATACCGGCCTGCTGGAGCTGCTTTCGGAAGAAGAAGCGGCAGGCGTGATCGCGCATGAATTGGCGCATATCAAGAACCGCGACACGCTACTGATGACCATCACGGCCAGCATCGCCGGTGCCATTTCGGCGCTTGCGCAATTCGGCATGATGTTCAATCGCGGTCGAGACCGGCAGGGGCAAAACCCCTTCGGCCCTATCGGTATGCTGCTGATGGTGATCCTGGCGCCCATGGCCGCGGCGGTTGTGCAAATGGCGATCAGCCGGTCACGGGAATATGAGGCCGACAAGATGGGGGCGCAAATTTGCGGTCAGCCCATGGCCTTGGCCGGCGCGTTGCAGAAATTGGAACATTACGCCCATCAGCGCGTGAATATGCGCGCCGAAGCCAATCCGGCATCCGCGCATATGTTCATCATCAACCCACTATCCGGTGCGCGAATGGATAATCTTTTTTCGACCCATCCGCGCACGGCGAACCGCGTGGCGGCGCTCGAAAAACTGGCCGCCAGCATGGGGGCCTTGCCGGGCGGCGGGCCCCGGGTTCAGGAACTGCCTTCCAGCAAGCCCGCCGCGCAGCGCGGCCCCTGGGGCTAAAGCTGGCGGTGGAAGCCTGGGGCGGCTAATATCAGGTCATGAAATTCCTGCCGCGCCTGCTTCCCCTGGCCGTGATCGCCCTGCTGATCACCGACACCTCGCCCGCTGCGGCGCAATTCGCGTCGCCGCCGGGCCAGGCTGGCGCGCGACCTCCGCGCCCGCCGGCGCTGCCCGGCCTTGCCGCGCGCCGTGCGCCGGAGCCCATTCCAGCAGACGAAAACGCCAATCTATCGCCGACGCCCGCGCTATTTGATGCCATCACGCGCGGTGATCTGGCGGCGGCGCGTGATGCCGTTAATCGTGGTGCTGATTTGAATGGCCGCAACGCGCTTGGCCTGACGCCCGTGGATTGGGCGGTGGATCAGGGGCGCAATGACATCCTGTTCTACCTGCTCTCCGCACGCGGCATGGCCGGCAGTTCTGGCCCGACCAATGCGCGCAGCGCCGCCACTGCCCGCGCCGAACAGGAACGCGCCGAACGTGCCGCGCAACAGGAAGCGCTGCGCCTGGCACGCCAGGCTTCAGCCCAAGGCCCACGAGCACCAAGCGTTTCAATCAAGCCGCGGCTTTTCGCCAATGATGGCGGCGCGGCACGGTTGGAAGCGGGCTTCCTTGGCTTTGATGCCGGCCGCCCAGGCGCTGCCCGCCGCGGCGGCTGAGATGGCGTTTTTCGAAGGCTTCACGCTGGAGACACGTGAAGCAAATGGTCAGCACATCAGGCTCCGCCGCGCGGGTTCCGGCCCGCCGCTTTTGCTGCTGCATGGCAATCCGCAGACGCACGCCATGTGGCATCGCGTGGCGCCGATTTTGGCGCGTGATTTCACGGTAATTGCGCCCGATCTGCGCGGTTATGGGTTTTCATCCAAACCCCCGGTCAGCGCCGATCACGCGCCCTATGCCAAGCGCGCCATGGCCGCCGATATGGTGGCGCTGATGGCGGGGTTTGGTTTTCCGCGCTTTCAAATCGTCGCGCATGATCGCGGCGCGCGTGTGGCGCATCGGTTGGCACTTGATACACCGGAAGCTGTGGAACGTCTTTGTGTGCTGGATATCATCCCAACGCTTGAACATTTCGAACGCGCCGATATGGCCTTTGGCCTTGGCTATTATCATTGGTTCTGGCTGGCACAGCCGCATGATCGGCCGGAACGCATGATCCTGCGCGATATCGAAGATTGGTTTGACCTGCACACATCGCGCGAACCCAAGGACAAATCCTTCTTCCACCCAGAAGCGCGTGCGGATTATCTGGCGGCTTTGCATCTGCCCGGCACGGTCGCCGCGATTTGTGAAGACTACCGCGCCGCGACGACGATTGATCTGGACCATGACCGCGCATCCCGCGCGGCGGGGCAGAAAATCTCTTGCCCGCTGCTGGCGCTTTGGGGCGCCAAG
Source organism: Asaia bogorensis (assembly GCA_945873675.1). Lineage (GTDB taxonomy): Bacteria > Pseudomonadota > Alphaproteobacteria > Acetobacterales > Acetobacteraceae > Neoroseomonas > Neoroseomonas bogorensis_C. Next base: position 4,696 of record CAMCEP010000063.1, on the reverse strand, counting down.
GGCAGCATTCCGAAATGGTATGACGCGCTGGCGATTTGGCGCGATTATGCCACTGGCCCCGTGACGGGCGGTGCGGTGGCATCAGGGCATTATCTGGCCGAGGAAACGCCGGAAGAAGTACTTGGCTGGCTTCGGGATTTTCTCCGGCGTCAGTGAGTGCTGCGCGGATATTGCAGCACCAGAACCTCGCCACCTTCAGCACCTGCGGTGATTTCCAGCGCAGCCTCATCAGCGCTTACGAAAAGCGCGGCCAGGCGATCAAGCGTCTTGCCCTCATGCAAAATACTGCCGGCGGCGACAATCATGGATTGCCCCGCGCCTGTGGCCGGGTCAGGCGCGGTGATGCGGCCATTGGGCGGAATGCGCAGCATGAAAATGCCAAGCCCATCATCTTCGGCCAGCACGGTTTCCAAGGCAGCATCACGCCGCGCGGCGAGTGCTTCGGCATTGCTCGGCAGGATAGGGTCCGCCAACACATAGCGCTTCGGGCCCTTCACCATGCGTTCGCGCGCTGCCGGCAGGAAATGCGCGCCGGTGCTATCCGCGCTGGCACGGAGCGTGAAATATTTCAGCCCGCCATCACCGGGCGTGATCGGCCCATAACCTGTGCAGGCGCCAGCGAAATGCGCCATGATCGGCCCAACATCATGCCGGCCAATGCGCCCGCCACCATCCACCACCACCTGGAACTGGTCCACGAAATGGAAATGCGGATGCACAACGGCATTCGGTTCCTGTTCCACCAGAAAGGCTTGCGGTGGCCTGATTTCACCCGGCGCCGGCGGGATGAAGACCTCTGCATTCATCGCATTGGGGTCAACGGAATTGGAGGATTTCGGCGATGGCGGCGGGCCGAAATAATCCGTCCGCCAAATACGCCCACCACCCGGCGCATTGCGCGCGAAACGTGTAGACGCCGCTTGGCCCAAGGCATTTGCGTAAATCATCCGCCGATACTCCCGCTTTCTGCCAATCCTGCCCGGCCTGTTGCGGAGGCCCGCAGAATTCCGCCATAGTCTAACATCTGAAAGGTGCTACAAAGCAAGGCGCCAGGTTTGGGAGGGGAAGAAAATGCGGGCATTCCGGGGCCATCGCCGTGTCTTTTTCGCGCTGTCAGCATTGCTGTTGGCATTTGCAGTACCGCTGCCCGCAGCGCAGGCACAGGAATGGCCCAATCGGCCGATCCGCATTCTGGTGGGCTTTCCGCCCGGCCAGGCAACGGATGTGATTGCCCGCCTGCTCGCCGAACGGCTCACGGAAAATCCCGGCTGGTCCATGTTGATTGACAACCGCCCAGGCCAGGGCGGGAGCCTTGCTGCCGCGCAGGCCGCGCAAGCCGCGCCCGATGGCCATACCCTGCTGCTGAGCGCGACCGCGCCGCTGGCCACCAACCCCAATCTTTACGCCAATGTTGGCTATGATCCGCGGCGCGATTTCGCGCCGATCAGCGTGGTCGCCAATCTTCCCTTCGTTCTCTTCGTCAATCCCAATGTCGCGGCGCGCAATGTGGCGGAGCTGATTGCGCTGGCCAAGGCGCGTCCGGGGCAGCTTACCTATGCGACATCCGGCAATGGTACGACATCGCATCTGATCACCATGATGTTCGGGCGTGCTGCCGGCGGGCTTGAATTGACGCATGTGCCCTATCGCGGCGGCGCGCCAGCGCTGACCGATCTGCTGGCCGGGCGCATTGATATCATGATTGACACCGAACTTTTCGCCCTGCCCCATATTCGCGAAGGCCGTGTGCGGGCGCTTGCGGTGACAACCGCGCAGCGCACGGCCTTGCAGCCGGACTTGCCAAGCCTTGCGGAAACAGGGCTTGCGGGATTTGACGCCGCCGCCTGGCTTGGCCTGGTGGCGCCAGCCGGCACGCCACGGCCGATTGTTGAAAGGCTCAATCGCGAATTGCACCGCATCCTGGCGGAACCCGCGACGCGGCAGCGGCTTTCGGGCCTTGGTGCGCAAGTGATGACCAGCACGCCGGATGACTTTCTGGCTTTCATGCGCAGCGAATATGTCAAATGGGGTAATGCGGTGCGCGAAAACAATGTGAAGCTGGATTGAACGCATGATGACAGAAGCAGCGTTTCAGATCTGGGAATGCGCGCTATGCGGCTTCATTTATGATGAAGCGAAGGGCGCACCGGAAGAAGGTTTGGCCCCTGGCACGCGCTGGGCGGATGTGCCGGAAGATTGGACCTGCCCTGATTGCGCCGCCGGCAAGGCGGATTTTGAAATGCGGCCGAAAGGGTAGCAACGCGGCTGCGAGGCGAGGAGCGGATCAGCGCCCCAGCATATCCATCATTTCACGCCATTCGCGCTTGGAAAGCCCGCTGGTTTCCTGCGTGACGGCTTCGCCGGCCAGCATGCGGCGCAGAATCGCGATCATCTGCGCGGAAAGCGTCACCGCGCCCATGCGGTAATCGCGGAAGGCTTCAAAAGCCATCGGCACCCAGGCCTCAACCGTCTTCAGCATAGCATCGGCATAAACACGGATTTCATATTGCGCATGGGCATCGGCGCGGAGCGACAGGAAATGCAGCAGATTATGCAAATCCGTCTTCCAATACCATTGCGTATAGGCATTGAGCGTCAGGTTCATCCGCGCCAATTCGCGCGCGAGCCCCTGGCGGCTTTCATCACGCGCAGCGCCTTCATCATCCTCATTCAGCATTTCTAGGTAATGATCATAATTGCGCGTGGCGTCTTCGCGCAGCAGATCAAGCACGCGCGCTGCTTCAGCGCCTTCAAGCACATCGCCGCGCCCCTGGCGGTTCATGGAAGATTGCGCGGCCAGGTTTTCCGGCGCGGGGATGTAGAATTCGCGATCCAGGATGGAATAGCGCGCGGAATATTCATTCACATTGGCAGTACGATGCCGGATCCATTGCCGCGCGATAAAGATCGGCAACTTCACGTGATACTTGATTTCGCACATCTCAAACGGTGTGCTGTGGCGGTGGCGCATAAGGTACCGGATCAGGCCGCGATCCTCATTCGCTGCACGGGTGCCGCGCCCGTAAGATACGCGCGCCGCCTGCACAATGGCGGCGTCATCGCCCATGTAATCAATCACCCGGACAAAGCCGTGATCTAGCACGGGGAGCGCCTCGAACAGCATGGCTTCCAGCGCCGGCACGCTCGGGCGGCGCGTGGGCGCCTGGCCTGCACGTGCGGCTTCGATTTCCTGCTGCTGGGCATCGGTAAGCGCCATGGTTAGATTCGCCTGTTTTGATCTGTTTTGGCGGTAGCGGCGGGGGGCGGGCGGGTCAAGCGCGGGTGCTTCCGCCCCGCGCCGCTTCCAGGCAGGATGGGCAGGAAACCAGCCCCCGGAGCCCGCCATGTCCCCAATTGAAGCCATCCGCCGCCACCAGGCCGAGCTCACCGCCTTCCGGCGCGACCTGCATGCCCACCCGGAACTCGGCATGGCGGAATTCCGCACGGCGGAGAAGGTGGCCACTGCCCTGGAAGCGCTGGGGATTGAGGTGCATCGCGGCGTGGGTGGTACGGGCGTGGTTGGCGTACTCCGCAATGGTTCCGGCAATCGCGCCATCGGGCTGCGCGCCGATATGGATGCGCTGCCGATGGATGAACTGACAGACCTGCCCTTTCGCAGCACGGTGAAGGGGGCGATGCATGCCTGCGGGCATGATGGGCACACCACCATGCTGCTGGGCGCTGCCAAGTACCTGGCGGAGACCCGCAATTTCGATGGTATTGTCCATTTCATCTTCCAGCCGGGGGAAGAAGGCTGCGGCGGCGCAATCGCCATGCTTGAAGATGGGCTGTTTGAGCGTTTCCCCTGCGATGCGATTTACGGCATGCATAACCGCCCCAACATGCCGCTTGGCGAATATGCCATTCGCAGCGGATCCTTCATGGCGGGCGGCGCGTTTTTTGACATCACCATCACCGGCAAGGGCGCCCATGGCGCGCGGCCAGAGGCCTCGATTGATCCCGTATTGGCTGCCTGCCATGTCACGGCGGCGCTGCAATCCATTGTCTCACGCAATCTGTCGCCGCGCGATGTGGCGGTGATCAGCGTAACCAAGGTGGTGGGCGGTGAGGCCTATAACATCATTCCTGAAACCGCCGTGATTTCCGGCACGGCGCGCTTCTTTTCGCGGGATATCGGCCAGCAGATCGAAGAAGGGCTGAAGCGTGTGGCGGCAGGGGTTGCGGCCGGCTTTGGTGCCTCGGCCAGCGTGGATTACCGGCTGATCTTCGCCCCCACCATCAATGCGCCAGAACAGACGGAAGCCCTGGCCGCGGCGGCGGCGGAATTGGTGGGGGAAGACAAGGTGGCGCGCGACAAGCCGCCCGCCATGGCGTCTGAGGATTTTTCTTTCATGCTAGAACGCGTGCCTGGCGCCTATATCAATTTCGGCATTGGTGATGGCGCTGAGGTGCATAACCCGCGCTACCAATTCAATGATGAGGCCATTCCCTATGGCGCGGCGCTTTACGCCCGCGTGGTGGAAAAGGGTTTGCCGGGCGCGTAAGCCCCCCTCGAAATTTCCCTCCAGAGCGCCTATATCTGCTCCGTCACTTCGGTGACTATGGCGATAAACACGGCTCGGAATAAGCGTTGCGGACCCGGGGGCGGTACCCGGCGCCTCCACCAATCACCCGCCTTATCAGCGGCAGATGGGGGCGAAACAGGCTCGACGCGCGTGGTAAAGGGGACGCTTTT
>CAMCEP010000062.1 GCA_945873675.1 Asaia bogorensis | reverse complement strand
CTTCCTTGGTGTTGAGAGCGAAAGATCAGACGACGCGATGCGGGGGCGAAATGCCCTGGATCAGCACAGCGGCGAGGTTTTCAATGCAGCGCATGCCCATGGCATGGCGCGTTTCGATGGTGGCGGAACCGAGATGCGGCAGCAGCGCGACATTCTCAAGCGCCATATAGCCCGGATGCACGCGCGGTTCCCCATCATAAACATCAAGCCCGGCAGCGCGGATATGGCCGGATTTCAGCGCTGCGATCAGCGCTTCATCATCCACGGAAGGCCCGCGGCCGGAATTGATGACAATGGCACCCTTTTTCATCTGCGCCAGGCGTTCAGGGTTCAACCATTTGCGCGTGCCCTCGCCGCCTGGGACATGCATGGAAAGCACGTCAATCGTGGCCAGGAAGCCGGCATCGGTTTCGTGGAAAATGGCACCCTGTTCAATTTCCGCCGGCAGGCGCTGCATGTCGCGGTAATGGATTTCCATCTGTACGCCGCGCGCCATGGCGGCCAATTCGCGGCCAATGCGGCCAAAGCCCAAAACGCCAAGCTTCTTGCCTTGCAGCGTGACACCCATCAGCTGCGTTGGCGCCCAGCCCTCCCACTGCCCGGCACGGACCATACGTTCGCCTTCGCCGGCGCGGCGGGCGGCCATCAGCATGAGGGTAAAGGCGCATTCGGCGGTCGCGAAGGATAGTACTTCGGGCGTATTCGTCACGGCAATGCCGCGCGCCCGCGCCGCATCAATGGCGATATGGTCAAAGCCGACGCTGAAAGTTGAAATCACCTTCACGCTTTCCGGCAAGGCATTGATGGCGGCGGCGTTCATCGCATCCCCGGCGGCGCATAGGATGCCGGCCGCGCCGCTAGCCTTGGCGCGGGCGGCAACCTCAGCGCCGTCGCGGCCCCAGAGCGCGTCTTCGGGGTTCAGCCTGGCGTCGAAAACCTCCTGAAGCCGCGCTTCAATGGCCTCGGGCAATTTCCGGGTGACGAGAATGACTGGCTTGGCCATGAGGGGTTTCGCTCCGCTGGTTTAGACGGGCCGCACCATGGCCCGGCTTGGCCCGTCTTGCCAGAGGGCGGGTGAGGGGGCAGGGTCGCGCCATCATTCTTTCGTGGAGAAACGGGTCATGGATTTGGGGTTGAAGGGCAAGCGGGCCTTGGTCATGGGCGGTTCCAAGGGGCTTGGGCGGTCCATCGCGGATGCCATCGCGGCCGAGGGCGCCATTGTGACCGTCAGCGGGCGCGAACAGGCAAGCCTTGATAAGGTGGCGGCGGAGTTGAAGGCGCTGGGCGCCCAGGCGGCCTATGGCATTCCGGCGGATGTCTCGAGTGGGGCGGAGATGGATAAGCTCGCCGATGCCGCAGTCGCTGCCATGGGGGGCGTGGATATCTTGGTGCTGAACCATGGTGGGCCGCCGGTCTGCACCGCTTCCCAGATGAAGGAAGAAGATCTGGTCAAGTGGTTCCAGAATATCGTGCTTTCCCCAATTCGCATCACCAACCGCCTGATGCCGGCGATGCGCGCGCAAAAATGGGGTCGTGTGATTGTGGTGGGCAGCACGGGCATGCAGCACCCGATTCCGACACTCGCCCTTTCCAATACGTTGCGCGCTTCGATCTGGGGTTGGCTGAAGACACTGGCCGCTGAAGTGGCCGCTGATGGCGTGACCATGAATGTGCTGGCGCCGGGTAGCATCCTGACTGATCGCATCACCACCAATACCGCCATTCGCGCCAAGCAAACGGGCGTTTCTGAGGATGAAATCCTGGCCCAGACCGCCAAGGAAATCCCTGCTGGCCGCATTGGCATGCCGGCCGAATATGGGCCGATGGGTGCGTTTTTGGCGGGTGAGACCGGCGCCTATATCACCGCTTCCATGATCCGCGTGGATGGCGGACGTGTGCGGAGCATGCTGTAAGCCTGCACATGCTGCCCAATTTGAACCCCGACATGGCTCTCGCGGCGCGTTTGTTTGACGCGTTGCGAGAAGCCACACGCGATGGCGAAGGTGTCACGCGCGAAGCCTATGGGCGTGGAGAACGCATTGCGCATCAATTGGTGCGTGACGCCGCCGAAGAACTTGGCCTGGAATGCCGCAATGATGTTGCGGGCAATCTGTACATGACCCTGCCCGGGACGGATCGTGCGGCGAAGCGCGTCATCATGGGCAGCCACCTTGATTCGGTACGTGAAGGCGGGAATTTCGATGGCGCCGCCGGGGTTCTGGCGGGGTTGGCCGCGGTGGCCGGCATGAAGCGCGCTGGCTTCCAGCCCGCCCGCGACATGACGGTGATGGCCATTCGCGCCGAGGAAGCCGGGCAATGGTTCCCAACTTCCTATCCCGGCAGCAAGGCCGCGCTTGGGTTGCTGGCGCCTGAAATCCTTCAAGTGAAGCGCACCGATAGCGGCCGGACGCTGGCCGAACATATGCGCGAAGAAGGCTTTGATCCTGATGCGGTAGCGCGCGGTGAGCATCTGCTCGGCCCCGACAATGCCGCTGCCTTCTTGGAAGTGCATATCGAACAGGGGCCGAGCCTTGATTCCGAAGGCCTTCCCATTGGCATCGTGACCGGCATTCCCGGATCGCGGCGGCTGCGCGCCGCGCGGGTGCTGGGCGAATATAATCATTCGGGTGCGACGGCGCGGCGCTATCGGCGCGATGCGGCGGTTGCCTTGGCAGAGCTTGTGCATCGGCTGGATGAGGAATGGTGCCGGCTGGAAGCGCTGGGCCATGCCATGGTCTGCACCTTCTGCACCATGGCCACCACGGAAGAAGCGGGCTTCACAAAAATCGCCGGTGAGGCGCGTTTTCAGCTCGATATTCGCAGCGTTGATCCGGCTTCGCGCGATCTGCTTTTCGCCGCCATGGGGCGCATCATTGCCGAAATTGAAGCGCGCCGTGGTGTGCGGTTTGATCTTGGCCCGGAAACCGGCAGCCTCTCCGCGCCGATGGATCAGGGCGTGCGGGCGGGCATCGAAGCTGCGGCCAAGGCGCTTGGTATTCGCTATCGGCATATGGCATCGGGGGCTGGGCATGATGCGGCGGCCTTTGCCGAAGCGGGTGTGCCGGCAGCGATGCTTTTCGTTCGTAATCAGAATGGCAGTCATAATCCAAAGGAAGCTATGCGCATGGAAGATTTTGCGGCCGCTTGCGCTGTGGTCACCCGTTGGGCTGCGGAGATGGGGCAATGAGCACATCAGTGCATAAGAATGCGCGCCTGGCCGTTGATATTGGAGGCACCTTCACGGACCTTGCCATTGAAAAGGATGGCCAGCGCTGGACCGCCAAGGTCCTGACCACGCCCGCCGCGCCCGAGAAGGGCGTGCTTGAAGGCGTGCAGCAGGTGCTGGCCAAGGCCGCCATGAAGCCCGCCGATCTGGCGCTGGTGATCCATGGCACCACGCTTGCCACCAATGCGGTGATCGAACGCAAGGGTGCCAAGACCGCGCTGATCACTACCGATGGCTTTCGTGATGTTTTGGCGCTCGCGAATGAAGCGCGCTACGACCAATATGATCTGAACATCGAATTGGCCAAGCCGCTTGTGCCGCGCCGCTGGCGCCTGCCGGTGCCGGAACGCCTCGATAATACCGGCAAGGTGCTGCTGCCCTTGGATGAGGCGGCGGTGCGCACACACATACCCTTCCTGCGCGCTGAGGGTATTGAAAGCCTCGCCATCGGTTTCATCCATGGCTTTGTGAACCCAACCCATGAACGCCGCGCGGCCGAGATTGTGCGGGAAGCCTGGCCGGAATTGCCGGTCTCGCTTTCCTCCGAAGTCTCACCGGAAATGCGCGAATGGGAGCGTTTTTCAACCACGGTTGCCAATGCCTATGTGCAGCCTTTGATGGCGCGCTATTTGAAGCAATTGGAATTGGGGCTGCGCGAAGCGGGGCTGGCTTGCCCGCTTTATCTGATGCTGTCCGGCGGTGGGCTTACCACTATTGATACCGCGGCGCGTTTCCCGATCCGCCTGGTGGAAAGCGGGCCGGCGGGTGGCGCGATTTTCTCGGCCTTTGTCGCGCGGCAGCGCGGCTTCGATAAGGTATTGTCCTTCGATATGGGGGGCACCACGGCCAAGGTCTGCCTGATTGACGATTTCCGCCCGCAGGCGTCACGCACTTTCGAAGTCGCGCGCGTTGGGCGCTTCAAGAAGGGCTCTGGCCTGCCGCTGCGTATTCCCGTGATTGAAATGGTGGAAATTGGCGCAGGTGGCGGCTCCATCGCGCAGGTGGATAGCATGGGGCGCATTCAAGTGGGCCCCGAGAGCGCCGGCGCTGATCCCGGCCCTGCGTGTTATGGGCGTGGCGGTACGCATCCGGCCGTGACCGACGCCAATCTTGCGCTTGGCCGCTACGATCCGGAGCTTTTCGCGGGTGGTGCGCTGAGGCTTTATCCGGATCAGTCTCGCAAGGCGTTGGCCGAGCATGTGGGTGGCAAGTTGGCACTTTCCGCTGATATGGCCGCGCTTGGTGTGGTTGAAATGGTGGATGAGAATATGGCCAATGCCGCGCGCGTACATGCCATTGAAAGTGCCAAGAATTACGAAGGCCGCGTGGTGATTGCCTTTGGTGGTGGTGGACCCGTGCATGGTTATCGCGTGGCGGAGAAAATTGGCGTGAAGCGCATTCTGGTGCCATCCGGCGCCGGTGTGGGTAGCGCGATTGGCTTCCTCCGCGCGCCGGTGGCTTATGAGGTGGTGAAGTCGCTTTATCAGCGCTTCGGCAGCTTTGATATCGCGGCGGTGAATAGCCTGCTGGCGGCCATGTCGCACGAAGCGGCCGGGGTGGTGGCGGAAGGCGCCTTTGGTGCGCCGATTGAGGAAACCCGCATCGCCTATATGCGCTATGTCGGGCAGGGGCATGAAATCGCCGTACCGATCCCGCCGCGTGCCTTGACCGAACAGGATGTACGCGAAATTCGCGCGCTTTATGATTCGGAATATAGCCGCTTTTATGATCGCCCAGTGCCGGGTTCAGATGTTGAAATCCTGTCCTTCGCCGTCACTGTCCGCACCGTTGAAGCGCATGTGGAACCGGCGGGTACGGTGGCGAATGCGCCGGCGCCAAGCCCGATCCGCGTGCAAATGGTGCGCGATACCGCGACCGGCGAAGTGGCCGAATGGCAGGTTTATGATCGTGAGGCGATGCGGCCCGGCGCTACCGTTGCCGGCCCCGCCATCATCTCGGAAGCGGAAACCAGCACCTTGATTGGCCCTGGCTGGATTTGCCGCATGGATGGGCTTGGCTATCTCGATCTGACGCAGGAGGCTGCACGATGAAGGAAACCGGCGCGCTGGCGACAATTCAACGCCAGATCCAATGGAATCGCCTGATCGCGGTGGTGGAAGAACAGGCGCAAACCATGATCCGCACTGCCTTCAGCACCACGGTGCGAGAAGCGGGCGATCTTTCCGCCGGCGTCTTTGACCTGCAAGGACGCATGCTGGCCCAGGCCGTGACCGGAACTCCTGGCCATGTGAATTCCATGGCGGAATCGGTGGGACATTTCCTGGCGAAATTCCCCGCCGCCAGCATGAAGCCCGGTGATCACTACATCACCAATGACCCTTGGCTCGCGACCGGGCATTTGCATGACCTGACCGTGGTCTCGCCCGCCTTTCGTGGCGGCAAGATTGTCGGGCTTTTCGCCAATACCGCGCATATCATTGATATTGGCGGGCTTGGCATGGGCCCTGAAGGGCGCAGCGTTTTCGAAGAAGGGCTCTATATCCCTATCGTGAAATGCTTCGATGCCGGCGCGCCGAATGAGACGTTTTTCGATTTCGTCCGCGCAGGATCGCGCACGCCGGTGGAACTGGAAGGCGATATCTATTCCCTTTGTGCCTGCAATGACGCCGGTTCCAAGCGACTTGTTGAAATGATGAACGAGTTCGCGATGGATAGCCTGGATGATCTGGCGGAGTATATTTTTGAAGCCAGCCGCCGCGCGACCCTGCTTGAAATCGCCAAGTTGCCCCGTGGCACTTTCCGTTCCGATATCAAATCGGATGGGTATGAGGCGCCGGTGACGCTGAAGGCGGCCATGACCATCCATGCGGATCGGATTGTGGTGGATTATGCCGGCACTTCGGGGCTTTCCGGCCGCGGCATCAATGTGCCACCCGCCTATTGCCGCGCCTATTCCTGCTTTGGCATCAAATGCGTGGTCGCCCCTGAAGTCCCGAATAATTGGGCGAGCCTGGCGCCGTTTGAGATGGAAATCCCCGAAGGTTCCATCCTGAATGCGCCGCGTCCCTATCCGGTCAGTGTGCGGCATGTGATTGGGCAATTGATCCCGGATCTGATGATGGGCTGCCTGCATCAGGCAGTGCCGGACCGGGTAAATGCGGAAGGCTCATCGGCGCTTTGGAATCCGCCGCTGCGTGGTGGCTCTCAGGTCTCGGGCCAGGAAGCTGAGGTGGATGATTTCGAAATCATCACCTTCAATTCCGGCGGCACCGGCGCGCGCCCGACCAAGGATGGGCTGGATGGCACGGCCTTCCCATCCGGCGTGCGCACCATGCCGGTGGAAGCGACTGAAAACGTGGCACCGGTGATTTTCTGGAAGAAGGAACTCCGCCCGGATTCCGCAGGTGCTGGCAAAACGCGGGGTGGCTTTGGCCAGATCATGGAAATCGGCGCCAAGAGCGATGCGGAATTCGCGGTGAATGCGATTTTTGATCGCGTCGCCAATCCACCCAAGGGCCGCGATGGCGGCGGGCAGGGGGCTGGTGGCTGGGTTGGGCTGAATGACCCCAACGGCACGGTGCTGCGCACCAAGGGCTTTCAGGTCATTCCGAAAGGCCGGCGCCTGCTGCTGAAACTGCCAGGCGGCGGCGGCATGGGTGATCCCAAGGCGCGCGATCCGGAATTGGTGAAGCGCGATGTGGCGGACGGGCTGATCACCGCCCATGCGGCGCGCGATATCTATGGTGTTGAGGTGAAGTAGCTTGATCAGGGCGGCGCTTTATTTAAGGCGCCGCCCATCAAATCGTAGGTTTCAGCCTGCAGCGCTATTCATTTCCCGCCGCACCAGATTGACCCAGAACGCCACGCCATGCGGCAGGGCCGCGTCATTGAAATCATAGAGCGGCGTGTGCAGCGCATGCGCCTTGCCATCCGGCGCGGTACCATTGCCCATGAAGACAAAGGCACCCGGCTTGGCGCGCAGCATGAAGGCGAAATCCTCACCGCCCGTCACGGGGGTCATCTGGTCATTCACCGCGCCATCGCCCACCAATTCGCGTGCGGCTTTTGCCATAATGCTGGTCTCCCGCGTGTGATTGACCAGCGGCGCGGCGCCCCACCATAGCGTTACCTCGGCGCTTGCCCCCTGCATGCGGGCCGTGAGTTCCGCCACTTCGCGCATGCGGTCTTCAAGCAGCTTCTGCATGGTTGGGTTGAAGGCGCGCATGGTGCCGCCCACGAGAATTTCTGAGGGCATCACATTCAGCGCATCCACGGATCCGCCTGAGATATGCCCAACACTGATCACCACGCTTTCCAACGCCGGCGCATTGCGGCTGACAATGCTTTGCAGCGCTGTGATGAAATTCGCCTGCGCCACGGTGATGTCACTCGCCAAATGTGGTGAATTGCCGCCATGCCCGCCGGTGCCGCGAAACTGCACTCTCCAGCGCCCAGAACCGGCCATCATGGGGCCGTCGCAAAGCGCGAAATGGCCAATCGGAAGGCCTGGCATATTGTGCATGCCATAGACCGAATCGCAGGGGAAACGTTCGAACAGCCCATCATCCAGCATGGCGCGCGCGCCGCCTCGGCCTTCTTCGGCGGGTTGGAAAATGAAATGTACCGTGCCGGCGAAGTCGCGATTCTGCGCCAGTATCTGCGCGGCACCCAGCAGCATGCTGGTATGCCCATCATGCCCGCAGGCATGCATCTTGCCGGGATGTTCCGACGCATAGGGAAGGTTGGTCGCTTCCGTCAGCGCTAGCGCATCCATATCGGCGCGCAGCCCAATCGCGCCTTGGCCGGGGCGGGTGCCGCGAAGCGTGCCGACCACACCCATGCGGCCAACGCCTTCCGTGGTTTCAATGCCAAGGCTGCGCAAGCGTGCCGCGACAAGTGCGGCGGTGCGCGTTTCCTCCATGCCCAATTCCGGATGGGCGTGGATGTCTTTGCGGATCGCTATCAGCTCCGGCAGGATGGGGGCGATTTCCTGCATCAACGGATGGTCTGTCATGAAGCTTCTTTCTTTTGCTTGAAAATTCAGGAATGCGGCAGGGCTTCGCGTTCAACGGGTTGCGGCAGTGTTTCGCCGGGCGCGGCCACCAATTGCAGCCAGGCGCGCAAATGCCGGCGCAGTTGATATTCGAATTCCACGTTCAGATCCTGCCCGGCCAATTTCACCGCGCGTTCCGCCAGCGCCCCCCTTTCCCCGGCATCACGCACTGACCCGGTCGCAACACGCGTGGCCTCGGCCGAGGTGGTGGCAAGGATGGCCTCTTCGGAGGAGATAATTTCCACCTGGCAGCGCATGACGCAGCGGAAGGTTTCTGATGCTGGGCTGAAAACACCGCCCGACGCGCCGCCTTCCCGGGTAAGGCTTGCTGTCTGGATCAGGAAACGCGCCTTGCCGGGGCCACCAGCCGCGCTCAGCCTGTCTTGCGCCAAGCGCCGCATCACATCTGCTGGCTGAAGCGGCGCTGACTGGTCCACAAGAAAGGCTGTGCCGGAGCCACCTTCCTGAATTTCTAACGTACCGACCTTGAGCCGAAGTGGTGTCAAATGCCCATAGCTGGGCGGCCCTGGCGGCACGAAGGGTCCCGCTGGCTGTTCATGGGCGCAGGCGGCAAGCAGGGGCAGGGCGAGGAAGGCGCGGCGTTTGGTCAGCAAGGACATGGTCAATTCCCTGCGTCCCGCGCTGGGAGCGCGTTGCGATCAAAGCGGAAATCAAAATTGCAGAATTCGCAGGTCATGGTGATGGTGCCCTCATCTGCCATGTGGTTTAGATCATCGGTGCTGAAGCCGCCCAAGACATTCAGCAAACGGTCGCGTGAACAGCGGCAGCCGTAAGATAGCGGCCTTGGGCGATCAAGCCTAAGCCCTTCAGCGTGGAATAGCCGATGCAGCACCTGTTCACCGGAAAGCCGATCATCCAATAATTCTTCGGCGCTGATGGTGCGCGCCAGAATGGTCGCGGTCTGCCAAGCTTCCTGCTGCTGTTCCTGATCCATCCGCTGGTCGAGCCAGCCGGCGCTGGCCACACGCTCAAGCAGCAGGGCAGAGGCCCGCCAACCAGCCGGCGTTTCTTCGCAGGCCAGCCTCAGATAGGTGTCAAGCTGTTCCGAATTGCGGAAATACGCGCCGGTCATTTCTGTCAGGGTTTCACCTTCGATGGCGACAATGCCCTGGTAGCGATCCATATCGGGCCCCTGATCGCAGGTGAAGGCCAGATAGCCCTTGCCGAGCAGCGTGGCGGCGCTCAGCGCTTCAAGCTCTGCCAGCCTTTCCGGATTGACCTTGGCATAGCCCCGCAGCGCCCCGGCATGGGTGCAATCCGCCAAGAATAGCGAAACCGGGCCATCGCCCTTGGCCTGCAAGCTGAAGGAACCTTCAAACTTCAGTGCCGCTGCCAGGCCCGCGGTTAGCGCCATTGCCTCACCGGCCAGTTTCGCGATCGCTGGTTGATAATCATGTCGGCCAAGCAGGGCATCCGCCAAAGGCCCAAGCCGCACCAAGCGGCCACGCACCGGCCTTTCATCCAAATGAAAGGGCAGGATTGCCCTTGGCACCACAAGATCGGGAACGGGTGGGCGGCCGAAGGCATCGAACATGGGGCCATCGGCGTTTTCGGGTATTTGCGACACGAGACTTCCTTATCCAAGCGGGGCGCACAGGCTGCGCCCCTATGGGCCAAAACAAAATTTGGGTGGCCCTTCCCCTTTTAGCCAATCGGGGCCAGTTTATAGACAATAACCGGGGGTGGTGTCTTGGCTGAAATCTGGGACTCTTGGGGGCACTACGCCTACCTGGGAGCGTTCATCTGGGCGTTCTTTGAAGGTGAAACATTCGTCTTGGCCGCAGCGGCCCTGGGCGCGGCCACTGGTGCGGTGGACCCCTGGTGGCTTTTGTTTTCGGTGTGGTTTGGTTCCTTTCTGGGGGATCAAACTTGGTTCACTCTCGGGCGGCGCTATGGGCCCCGCATTGTACGCCGAATCAAGGGTGCTGATAAAAAAGTGGCCAAGGTCAATGCACTACTGGAACGCTATGGTACCTGGTTCATTCTGAGTTTCCGTTTCCTCTATGGCATTAGAAACGTCGCTTCGGCCGCCTGTGGTCTTGCCGGGTTGAATTGGGGGCGCTTTGCGATCCTGAATTTCATCGCCGCCGGCATTTGGGCCAGCAGCTTTGTCGCCGCGGGCTGGTTTCTCGGCTCCGTGATCGGGCCGGAGAGGCTGGGTTGGGCCATCGCCGGCATCGCGCTTTCCGCCTTGGCATTTTTCGTAGCGCGGCATTTTTACAGGCGCTCTCGCAAGGGGCGCAGTGAGGCTGTCTGAAAAAGCCCCGTCTGACCAGCGCGGGGCAATACCTTTCGTTTTTCGGATACTTGAGAGCAGCAGCATTCTCGGATTGCGCTAAAAAGATAAGAAATTTCCGAAGCTTGTGCCACCTTTCGGTCCGGGCCAGCATGGTCTTCGAATGGTCAAGCAATGGGCGCGGTGATTTCGATGGCAGGCATGCAAAATATCGTGGATGGTCTGGCCGGCGCGATCGGCAATACACCATTGATACGCCTGAAGCGCGCCAGCGAAATGACCGGCTGCGACATTCTGGGTAAGGCGGAATTCATGAACCCGGGCGGTTCCGTGAAGGACCGCGCCGGCCTTGGCATCATTGCGGATGCCGAAGCGCGCGGCGCTTTGAAGCCCGGCGAGCCCGGTACGATTGTGGAAGGCACGGCTGGCAATACGGGCATTGGCATCACGCTGGTCGCTAATGCGCGCGGCTATCGCAGCATCATTGTAGTGCCCGAGACGCAAAGCCGCGAAAAGCTCGATTTTCTTCGTATGATTGGCGCTGATCTTCGTCTGGTGCCGGCCAAGCCTTTCTCTGATCCCGGCAATTACGTGCATTTCAGTCGCCGCCTGGCTGAGGAGCTCGGCGCGGTTTACGCCAATCAATTCGATAACCTCGCCAATCGTGCGGTGCATGAGGCAACCACGGGGCCCGAGATTTGGGACCAGACCGGCGGTCAGATTGATGCCTTCACCTGTTCCTGCGGCACCGGCGGCACACTGGCCGGCATTGCGCGTGCCTTGAAGGCGCGCGGACCGGCAACGCGCATTGTGCTCGCGGACCCGATGGGCAGTTCGCTTTTCTCTTGGGTCAAGACGGGCGAGTTGAAGCCTGAGGGGTCTTCCATCACTGAGGGTATTGGCCAGGCCGCGCGGGTGCCGGGCAATCTGGTGGGTGACCGCGCCCTGATTGATGACGCGGTGCAGGTGACAGATGAAGAAGCGCTTACCCAGGTATTCGACCTGCTGGTGCAGGAAGGCATTTGCCTGGGCGGTTCAGCCGGTTTGAACGTTGCCGCAGCCATCAAGGGTGCGCGCCAATT
>CAMCEP010000061.1 GCA_945873675.1 Asaia bogorensis | reverse complement strand
GCATATTCCGTGCGGGAACGTTCGGTATCCGTATCATCCAGGCGCAGCAGGAATTCCCCGCCATGGCGGCGCGCGAGCAGCCAATTGGCCAACGCGACACGCGCATTGCCGACATGCAAAAGCCCAGTGGGCGAAGGGGCAAAACGGAGTTTCATGCCGCGTCCTCAGAATCTTCATCGCGGCGCGGATCGAGCATGCGCCAATTGCGTTCTTCACTGTCTTTCACTGGGGTTTCAGCGAAACCCTTCAATTCACTACCGCTTATCCAGGCGGCTTCGGCAGCGCCAACCACTTCCGCATCCTCACCAAAGGCGAACCAGGAATCCAAAACGGCCTTGGCATCAAGCCCCGGCGCGCGGCAGCGTTCTACAGAATCCCGCACATAGCGGCGGGCAAAGGCGTTGGCGTGTTCAATGGAAAGAAAGCCGCGGATTTCTTCCACCGGATCGCTGCCATTGCCGCCCGACAAATCCATGATGCGGACAATCAAATCGCCGCCCCCGAAAAGCTGAGGATCGAGACCAGCACTCATGAAATCAACGCCGTGAAGCCATTGGTGATGGGGTAGCGCCGATCCCGCCCAAAGGCGCGCGCCGTGATCTTCACACCTGGCGGTGCCTGCCGGCGCTTATACTCTGCCCGATCCAGCAAGCGCCAAACCCGCAACACCAGCGCACGATCAAAGCCATCTGCCACCAGCGCATCCACGGATTTTTCGCCCTCCACCAGGCCTTCCAGAATGGCGTCCAGCACATCATAGGGCGGCAGGCTGTCCTGATCCTTCTGATCGGGCTTCAATTCAGCGCTGGGTGGCTTGGTGATCACGCGTTCGGGCATCACCATGCCAAGCGGTCCCAAAGCGCCTTCAGGGCGGTGTTCATTGCGCCAGCGCGAAAGCGCGAAGACGGTGGTTTTGTAGACATCCTTCAGTACGGAATAACCGCCGCACATATCGCCATAAATCGTGGCATAGCCCGTGCTCATTTCACTCTTATTGCCGGTGGTCAGCAGCATATCGCCGAATTTGTTCGATAGCGCCATCAACGTCACACCACGAATGCGCGATTGCAGATTTTCTTCCGTGATATCGGACGGGCGATTGCCGAAGGCTGGCGCCAACATCCCCGCGAAAGCCTCCATCGCTGGGCCAATGCCGATATTCTCATAGCGGATGCCCAAAAGCTGCGCGCATTCGGCGGCATCTTCCAGGCTTTCAATGCTGGTATAGGGCGATGGCATCATCACCGCGCGCACGCGATCCGGCCCCAACGCATCCACCGCGACCGCAGCCGAAATTGCGGAATCAATGCCGCCAGATAGGCCAAGCACCACGCCGGGGAAGCGGTTCTTGTTCACATAATCACGCAGGCCCAGCACCATGGCGCCATAGATTTGCTCAAGCTTAGGCAGGGCCGGCACAATCTCTCCGGGTCTGCAGGCCAGCACACCGCCGTCACGCCGCCATTCAGTCACGCGCAGCCCTTCGCTGAACATGGGCATGACATGCGCGAGCTTGCGATCAGCATTCATCACGAAGGATGCGCCTTCGAACACCAACTCATCCTGGCCGCCGACTTGATTGACAAACACAAAGCCAAGCCCGGTTTCAACGCAGCGGGAGACCGCCAGATCAAGCCGCGCCTGATGCTTTTCCGCCTCGAACGGAGAACCATTGATGGCGATCAGGATTTCGGCACCGGTTTCACTGAGCGTTTCGGAAACAGCGGGAAACCACCAATCCTCGCAAATCATCAGGCCAAGGCGAAAGCCGCGAAAGGGAATGGGGCCGGGTGCGGGGCCGGCATCAAAAACGCGCTTGTCGTCAAACACGCCGTAATTCGGCAATTCATGCTTGGCACGGCGCGCGGCGATCTGCCCGGCTTCCAGCAGGAACAGCGCGTTGAAAACCTTCTCGCCTTCTTGCCAGGGGCCACCCACCACCAGGCCCGGGCCGCCATCGGCGGTCTCGGCGGCAAGGGCCGCGATTTCCGCTTCGCAGGCGGCGATGAAGGCGGGCTTGCGCACCAGATCTTCCGGCGGATAGCCGGCGATGGAGAATTCCGGCGTCACCACAAGATCGGCGCCAAGCTTCGCAGCCTCTGCGCGGGCTTTGCGGATCAACGCCGCATTGGCGGTTAGCGCACCCTCATGGGGGTTGAGTTGCGCCAGGGCAATTTTCAGGGTCTCGGCCATGGCGCCTTCTAGAGGTTTTCTCTGGCGGGTGAAATCACCCGATTAAGCCCGCCCTAAATCTGCCCGCCATTGCGCCGGCGGGTCTCCCCCTGCTTCAGCAGGAATTCGCGGCCAATCTTCACGCGCGGCACGCCATTATAGGCAACGATATCCGCCGTGGCATAGGTTTCGGACCAGGTATCGGGGATGAAGCTGCCCGTGCCGACCACATCAATCGGCGCGCGCGCTTCCGCCATAACCCGGCATTTGGTGACCCCAAAGCCAGAGGAGGCGACAATGCGCACCCGCGGAAACCCTGCCTCATCCAGGGCTTCGCGCATGCGCCAGATGGCGGCGGCGGAAACCCCAGTGCCGGTCAGGTGCCTGAGCTCTGTCTCACTCCGGTAGCGGCGGGTCGCCTGGGGGGCGTGGCGTTCCAGAACGGCGTAGCTTTCGGCCGGGTCCAGCCCTTCAAGGAAGCGCCCGCCATGGGTATCAAGCCGCATGGCTAGGCGCCCGGCAGCGGCCAATTCAGGAAAGCGGCGCGCGACGGCCAGGCCATCGGTCACTTCCCGCCCAAAGTAATCCACCAAAACGGTCAGATTTTCATCCGGGAAGGTTTCGTGGAACATCTCCGCCGCGCGCTCCGTGCTGCCGGCATAGCCGATCAGCGCATGCGGCATGGTGCCATAGCCCTTGGACGTGCCGAACCAATGCGCTGTCGCGTCATTGGCATTGCCGATAAAGCCCTTGGCGCCTTCTGCCTGCGCGGCGCGGCTGCCGACAGATGCGGCATAGGCCATCATGTCCTGCATTTCCGCCCCGGCGCAGTGGCGCGCTTCCATGGCGAGGAAAGCGGTTTGCGGCAATTCGACACACATCTGATAGGCGTTATGGGCCGCAACACAGGCCGCGCCGAGTTTTTGCAGCAGCATGGTTTCCAGATCCACCAGCTGCACAAAGGAACCGCTGACATAAAGCAAGGGATCGCCCGCGCCGACCCATTGGCCTTCTTCGTGCATTACTTCAATCTGGAATGCCGTAGCGCGAGACGCCGCCACGGCCTTCAGCCAATCCAGCATCAACCGAGGCGCCGAAATCACCGGGCGGCGCAGAAACACCGCATAGGTGACTTTGGTATCACCAAAGCGCTGCACCACAGCCTTGGTACGATTGAAATAGCTATCGGCACGGGCGGAAATCACCCGATCCGCCACATCCTCTGCCGCCGGAAGGGTTGTTCCCTCCCGGCTGCTGGGCGCGTTCACTGCGCTGCCTGGGCCGGTGCGGTCAGGCCGGCCACGCGCCGCGCCTTCAATTCCTCGGCGATCAGGAAGGCGAGTTCCAGCGATTGTTCGGCATTGAGCCTGGGATCGCAGGAGGTCGCGTAATTGGCCGAAAGATCGGTCTCCGACAGCTTATGGGCGCCGCCCAGGCATTCGGTGACGTCACTGCCGGTCATTTCCACATGCACGCCGCCGGCGAAGCTGCCTTCCGCTTCATGCACATCAAAAAAGCCGCGCACTTCGGAAATAATGGCGTCAAAAGGCCGGGTCTTATAGCCGGCGACGGTGGTGGTATTGCCATGCATGGGATCACAAATCCAAACGACATTGCGCCCGGCGCGCGTCACAGCACGGACCAGCGGAGCGAGCTTCGCTTCCACCTTATCGGCACCCATACGGGAGATCAGCGTGAGCCGCCCCTTTTCATTGGACGGGTTCAGGATTTCGGTCAGCCGCACCAATTCATCGGCGTCCATGCTGGGGCCGACCTTCATGCCGATGGGGTTTCTGACGCCCCGCAGGAATTCCACATGGGCGCCTTCCGGCTGGCGCGTGCGATCGCCAATCCAGAGAAAATGCGCCGAACAGGCATACCAATCGCCGGAAGTGGAATCGACCCGCGTCATGGCCTGTTCATAAGGCAACAACAGGCTTTCATGGCTGGTGTAGAAATCAGTTTCCCGCACTTGCGGCAGGTCTGACATGCCGCAGGCCTGCATGAAGGCCAGCGTCTGATCAATGCGCGTCGCCAAATCCGCATAGCGATCTGCAAGCGGGCTTCTTTCGACAAAGCCCAGATTCCAGCGATGGACTTCGTGCAAATCCGCATAGCCGCCGGTGGCGAAAGCGCGCAGCAAATTAACCGTGCCGGCGGATTGCATATAGGCGAATTCCATCCGCGACGGATCAGGGATGCGCGACGCCGGATCGAAATCCGGGCCATTGATGATGTCGCCACGATAGGAAGGCAGCGTCACGCCATCGCGCGTTTCGCTATCGGAAGACCGCGGCTTGGCGAATTGCCCGGCCATGCGGCCAAGCTTCACCACCGGCAAAGCGCCACCAAAGGTCAGCACAACCGCCATTTGCAGCAGCACGCGAAAAGTATCGCGGATCACATTGGCAGTGAAATCGCCAAAGCTTTCGGCGCAGTCGCCACCCTGCAGGATGAAAGCCTGACCATCGCCGGCACGCGCCAAGGAGGCCTTGAGGCGCCGCGCCTCACCGGCAAAAACCAGCGGGGGAAATCGCGCGATCTTGGCTTCCATTGCGGCCAAAGCCGCCTGGTCGGGATATTCCGGCACCTGCCTGATCGGCATGTTCCGCCATGATTCCGGGCTCCAGCCCCGCGCAGTCATTTCCGCCTATCTCCTTGATACTAGACAGGGCACAATAAACACGTGCCCGCGCTGAGGGGAAGAGCAGCCGGGCATTGCGGCAGAATGGCAAGGAAAGTGGCAGGCATGGACAGGCAGCAAGATATCGCAATTCGGATGCAGCAGGCCGTTCAGGCGGGGGCGATCCCTGGCATGGTGCTGGCTTTGGGTGACCGACATGGCATTAGCTGGGATGCGGGTTTTGGCAGCCGGGCGCTTGGCAGTGCCGAACTCATGCAGCCTGATGCGGTGTTCTGGATGGCCTCCATGACCAAGGCCATTACCGGCGCTGCGGCCATGATGCTGGTGGAAGCGGGCAAGCTTTCCCTTGATGCGCCGGCAAGCGCGCTGGTGCCAGGGATCGGCGCGCTTGGCGTGCTGGAAGGCTTTGATGAGGCGGGCCAGCCCAAGCTTCGCCCGGCCAAGCGCCCCATCACGCTGCGCCATTTGCTGACCCATACTTCGGGCTATGCTTATGACATGTGGAGTGCGGATATCGCGCGCTTCCGCAAGGCAACTGGTACGCCCGCTGTTGGCACCTGCCGCAATGCAGCACTTGCCCTGCCGCTTTTGTTCGATCCTGGTGAGGATTGGTCCTATGGCATTGGCATAGATTGGGCCGGCAAGATGATCGAGGCCGCAACAGGCGAGACGCTTGGCGCGCATCTGGCGCGGGTGATTTTCGAGCCGCTCGGCATGGTTGATACGTCCTTCAAGCTGCGCCCTGATCAAAGGGCGCGCTTAGCCGCCATGCATGGGCGCGGCGCGGATGGCGCGCTTTCCATCATTCCCTTCGAAGTGCCGCAGGAGCCGGAGTTTGAAACGGGCGGCGGCGGGCTTTACGGCACGGCGCGGGATTATCTGGCTTTCGCGCGCATGATCCTGAATGGCGGCAAGCACGGCAAAATGAGGCTGCTGAAGGCTGAGACGGTAGCTGAGATGGCGCGCGACCAGATTGCGCCGCTTTCGGTGCGCCCGATGGTTTCTGCGGTGCCAACCGCAACGCGCGATGCGGATTTCTTCCCCGGCATGGCGAATGGCTGGGGGCTCACGTTTCTGGTGAACCGGCGGCCATCACCGCAGGGGCGATCCGCCGGCGGGCTTGCCTGGGCAGGGCTTGGCAATACCTTCTATTGGATAGACCCCGGCCGCGGCACGGCAGGGATTTTCCTCAGCCAAATCCTACCCTTTTTCGACCCGGAGGCGATCAGCCTATTCCGGGAATTCGAGAGTACGGTGAATGGTGCTTGAAGTGCTTTTCTAAAACACCACCACCGATCGGATGGATTTGCCTTCATGCATCAGATCGAAGGCATCGTTGATTTTCTCAAGCGGCATGGTGTGGGTGATCAGATCGTCAATATTGATCTTCCCTTCCATGTACCAATCAACGATTTTCGGTACATCGGTCCGCCCCCTGGCGCCGCCAAAGGCGGAACCTTTCCAGACGCGGCCAGTGACAAGCTGGAAGGGGCGGGTTGCGATCTCGGCGCCTGAGGGGGCGACGCCGATGATGATGCTCTCACCCCAGCCACGATGGCAGCATTCCAGCGCCTGGCGCATCACCGCGACATTGCCGGTGCAATCGAAGGAGAAATCGGCGCCACCGCCCGTGAGGTCCGTGATGGCCTGGACCACCTTATCGGTGCCGATCTCATTCGGGTTGATAAAATGCGTCATCCCGAATTTGCGCGCCATGGCCTGTTTGGCAGGGTTGATGTCAACGCCGATGATCTTGTCGGCCCCCACCATCCGCGCGCCTTGGATGACATTCAGGCCAATACCGCCCAGGCCAAAGACAACCACATTGGCGCCAGGCCAGACCTTGGCCGTATAGATCACCGCGCCAATGCCGGTGGTGACGCCGCAGCCGATATAGCAAATTTTGTCGAATGGCGCGTCTTCACGCACCTTGGCCAGGGCAATTTCCGGCAGCACGGTGAAGTTCGAAAAGGTGCTGCAGCCCATGTAATGGAAAAGCGGCTTGCCAGATGCAGCGCCTTCACAACTGAAGCGGCTAGTGCCATCGGGCATGATACCCTTGCCCTGGGTGCCGCGAATGGAGGTGCAAAGATTACTGCGCTGGCTAAGACAGGTTTTGCAGGCGCGGCATTCGGGCGTGTAGAGCGGGATAACATGATCCCCGGGCTTCACGCTGGTCACACCCGCGCCGATTTCGCGCACAATGCCCGCACCTTCATGGCCGAGAATGGCGGGGAACAACCCCTCGGAATCCAGCCCATCAAGCGTGTAGGAATCCGTGTGGCAAACGCCGGTCGCCATGATTTCTACCAGGACTTCGCCGGCTTTGGGGCCGGCCAAATCCACTGTTTCGATGGTCAGAGGCTTTTTGGCTTCCCAAGCCACGGCGGCGCGCGTTTTCATCCGGCGGTATTCCTCAATGCTTTCGGGGTGTATCCTGCACCGCTTGGCGATGCGGTGGAAGCCTTAGGCAGGAACCGCCCTTGGTGTCGTTCGCGCTCCCGCATCACGCGGCAAAGCCATGGCAGCGAAAAGCATCACCAGCCCAAGAACAGCCAGGGTCAGAAACAGTGCCGGCGCGCCGCCCGCAGCATCGCCATAGGCCCAGGCAACAAGGTTCACCCCAAGCGGCGCTGCGACAAAACCCATCGCGAATTTCAGCCCAAAGGCCAGGCCGCGCCGCTTGCCCGATGAATAGCGCGCCAGCAGCAGGTTTTCGACCGGCGCCGAAAAATCGAACATGAAGCCAATGAAAACCGCAATCAGCAGCACCCAAACGCCGCCAAACCAGGCGGCAAGGAACATCAGGGGCAGCTTGATCAAGAAGGTCGCGACATAAAGCGTCTTCATCGGCATGCGATCCGCAAGCCGCCCGCCAATCAATTGCCCAGCGCTGCCCATCAACATGGTCGCACCCACAATCAGGCCAAGCTGCGCTGGCCGGGCGGAATCAAGCAGCAGCATGTCGCTCAGCCACTTTGGAAGCGCAGTGGAATAGGCAGTATAGGCAATGGAGCCTAGCATGAAGGTGATAGCGAGCACGATCAGCACGCCCCAGGGAATGCGCGCACCATCTGCCGCCGCAGACTGCGCCGCATCCTGACCCGGTAGGTGATTGCTGGCGGCAACACGGCCCGTGAGCAGGCAGAACAGCAGCGCCAAGCCTGCGATGATGGTGACAATGCCGGGCAGGATCATCGCCATGCGCCAACCGGCCACCTCCGCCAAGCCACCGGCGATCACGGCGGCGCAGGCAACGCCGATACTGCCCGCGATGCCCAGAATACCCATCAGTCGGCCACGCGCATCGGGCGGCGCGGTCATGGAAACCCAGGCGAGTGCGACCGGATGATAAATCGCGCCAAAGCCACCCAGCAGCGCGAGTGCGAGGCCCATCTCCGCACTATCGGAAACAAAGCCAGCGATGATGGAAGCCAGACCAATACCCAGGAAAAACACTGTCATCATGCGCGCATGGCCGAAGCGATCCGCAAGCCAGCCCGCCAGCGGCGCACCTATGCCGATCATCGCGGCACCGAGTGTCCAAAGCGCGATAATTTCCGCATAGGGTCTTTGCCAGACGCCTTCCAAAATCACTGCCAGCGTCAGAAAAAGCCCGGTCAGCACATGATGCAGGAAATGCCCCGCCGAGGCGAAGCCGATGATCAGGCGCTGCGCGGGCTGCATTACACACCCACCACGCGGGTGCGAGTACGCAATGTGACGAATTCCTCGGCTGCCGTTGGATGTATGCCGATGGTACGATCAAAATCCTGCTTGGTCGCGCCCATCACCACTGCAATGCCGATGCCCTGCATCATCTCACCCGCGTCTTCGCCGATCATATGCGCGCCCAAGATCTTTTGCGTGCGCTGGCAGACCACGAGCTTCATGAGCGTCTTGCGGCCTTCACGCTTGCTGATGGTGTGGCGCATGGGTGTGAAGCGCGTGACATATACATCGGCAGGGCCGCGCTTGGCGGCTTCTTCTTCGGTGATGCCAACCGTACCGATGGGCGGGTTCATGAAAACGGCCGTCGGCACGTTTTCATAGCTCACACGGCGCGGGTTATTGCCGAACAGCGTATCGGCCAAAGCGTGACCAATCGCCGTTGCCACAGGGGTCAGGTTCACCCGGTCCAGCACATCGCCAATGGCGAAGATATGCGGTTGGCTGGTCGCGTGATTCTCATCCACCGCGATCACGCCATTATCGCCCAAGCGCACGCCGGCCTTATCGAGCCCAAGCCCGGCCGTTGCGGGTTTGCGGCCGGTGCAGAAAAAGACCGCGTCGAAAACTTGCGTCGTTCCATCAGAAAGATGCAGCACACGCTCCGCGCCGCGCGCTTCAATCCGGACAGGGCTGACGCCGGCATGGCAGGCAATGCCCTGTGCAACCAAGGCTTCAGCGGCAGCGCTGCGAATATCTTCATCAAAGCCACGCAGCGGCAGCGGCGCGCGATGCACCAGCGCAACCTCCGCCCCCAGTCCCTTCAGGATGCAGGCGAATTCTACCGCGATATAGCCGGCACCCAGTACCGCGACGCGCTGGGGCAAGGCTTTCAGGGTGAAAAGATCATCGGAAATCAGCCCAAGCTCCGCACCTGGAATATCCAGCCGGGTGGCGACACCGCCCACCGCGATGATGATGCGCTCGGCCGTCACGCGCCTACCGCCGACATCAAGCGTATGCGCATCCAGAAAGGTGGCGCGCGCATTGAAGGACGTGACGCCGGCATTACCCAGCAAGCGGCCATAAATGCCCGAAAGCCGCGCCACTTCGGCATCCCGTGCGGCGGCGAGCTTCGCCCAATCATGCCCGTGATTTTCAAAGGACCAACCGAAAGCCGCCGCATCTTCTGCCCAGGCGCCATATTCGGCGGCATTCACCATGATTTTCTTCGGCACGCAGCCGACATTCACACAAGTGCCGCCCCAGAAGCGTTCTTCGGCAACACCCACCCGCGCCCCATGGCCAGCGGCAATACGCGCAGAGCGCACCCCACCAGAGCCGCCACCAATCACGAAAAGATCAAAATCATAAGCCATGGAAATACCTCTATAGGCGCGGTCAGACCGGACGCTTTGGGACAACAACACGCACGGTGAAAATCTGCACCGGCTCATTATGTTGGTTGAAGGTTGTGTTACGCATCAGCGCAGAACCGCGATCCGGGCGGGAACGCGAAGGCGCCACTTCCAGCACCTCGATCTCCACGCGTAGCGTATCGCCAGGATAGACCGGCTTGGTCCATTGAATCTCGCCGCCGCCACCGACAATGCCGCCAGAAATGCCGCCAATGGCCTGCACCACCATGCGCATGGTCATGCCGGCAGTGTGCCAACCACTCGCGGCCAAGCGCCCAAAAAGCGGATGCGCGGCGCCCGCTTCCTCATCCATATGGAAGGGCTGCGGATCATAAAGCGCGGCGAAGCGTTTAACTTCCTCGGCATCAACCATCACCGAGCCAGCGGTGAAGCGCCGGCCCGGGAACAGATCTTCCAGATAAATCGCGCCCGTCACGTACCGATGCCACCAAGGGCCAGGTATTTCACTTCAAGGTATTCTTCGATCCCCATATGGCTGCCCTCGCGCCCAAGGCCCGATTGCTTGAAGCCACCAAAGGGCACTTCAGCGGTGGAAATGATCCCCTCATTGATGCCGATAATGCCGTATTCTAAAGCCTCGGCCACGCGGAAAATGCGCCCAACATCGCGCGCATAGAAATAAGAAGCCAAGCCAAATTCGGTATCATTGGCCATCTGGATGGCTTCTTCTTCGGTCTTGAATCGGAACAAAGGCGCCACCGGGCCAAAGGTCTCTTCCCCGAAAATCTTGGCACCACGCGGCACATTCGAAAGGATCGTCGGTTCGAAGAAATTACCGCCACGCGCATGGCGCTTGCCGCCGGTGATCACACTGGCACCTTGCGCCAGCGCATCGGCGATATGTTCTTCAACCTTCGCCACCGCATCGGCATTGATCAGCGGGCCTTGCGTGACGCCAGGTTCCATCCCGGGGCCAACCTTCAGCCCTTCCACAGCCGTCTTCAGCTTGGCGGCAAAGGCTTCGTAAACGCCATCCTGCACCAGGATGCGATTGGCGCAGACGCAGGTCTGCCCCGCATTGCGATATTTGGACGCCATGGCACCCTGCACGGCCGCATCCAAATCCGCATCGTCAAACACAATGAAGGGCGCATTACCGCCCAATTCCATGGAGGTTTTCTTAATGGTCGCGGCGCATTGCGCGAGCAGCACACGGCCAACTTCCGTAGAACCCGTGAAGGAAAGCTTGCGGATGATCGGGTTGCTGGTGAGTTCCTTGCCTGTCTCGCCCGAAGGCCCGGTGATTACATTGCAGACGCCGGAAGGCATGCCCGCACGTTCCGCCAATACCGCCAAGGCCAGCGCGGAAAAGGGCGTTTGCGATGCCGGGCGGATCACGCCGGTGCAGCCTGCAGCCCAACCCGGACCGGCCTTGCGGGTGATCATGGCAGAAGGGAAATTCCACGGCGTGATGGCGGCGAAAACGCCGATCGGTTCCTTGGTCACCAGAATGCGGCGCCCCTTGGCGTTTTGGGGAATCGTTTCCCCCTGCACGCGGCGGCCTTCATCGGCGAACCATTCAATGAAGGATGCGGCATAAACCACCTCGCCCTTCGCTTCCGCGAGCGGCTTGCCCTGTTCCGCGGTCATGATCGAGGCCAGATCGTCGGAATTTTCATGCATCAGCGCGGCGATTTTGTGCAGGATCACAGCACGATCTTTTGCCAGCATCGCGCGCCAGGCCGGCCAGGCGGCATTGGCGGCTTCAATGGCGCGGCG
>CAMCEP010000060.1 GCA_945873675.1 Asaia bogorensis | reverse complement strand
CTTCATTTGGTCGCATTTTCCGAGTCGCCAAACGATTCCGTTTGGCTTGAAAATGCTCCCCCGGCGCGGGAAACCGCGCCGGGTCACACATAACCCGGGCCTTCAATAGCCGGGTGTGCTTTCAAAAACGCCTCATCTACCTCAACGCCGATGCCTGGCGCTTCAAGCGGGCGCACGCAGCCATCCTTGCCGATGCGCCAGGGCTCGCTGCCCAATTCATCACGGAACTTATTGGCACGCGACACATCGGCTTCGAAATAACCGCCATTATCAATCGCGGCGAGCAGATGGATGGACGCGGCCTGATTGACGCCTGTCATGGATGAATGCGGGTGTATCGGAATCTTGAAGGCCGACGCCATGGCGGCGATGCGCAGCGTTTCCGTGATGCCGCCGCATTTGGACAAATCAGGCTGCCAAATGCGGATCACATCATCTTCCAGCACGCGCGTGAATTCAAAGCGGGTGAAGTGATTTTCGCCGGCAGCAAGCGGCGTGCTGCCAAAACCATGCGCCTCGGCATACGAACGATGATCATGCGCGGGGAAGGGTTCTTCCAGCCAGCCGATATTCAGCCGGTCCATCTCGGGCATCACTTGGCGCGCCTGCGCGATATTGTAACCGATATTGGCGTCGGTCAGGATCTCAAGATCATGGCCGAAGGCATCGCGCACCGCTTCCATGCGGGCAATATCATCGCGCACCGTATCGCCCACGCGAAGCTTCACCGCCTTGTATCCCGCTTCCATATGGGGTGCCGCTTCATCAAGCAGTTGCGCGGGCGGCTGATAGCCAAGTGCCACACCACCGGCATAGGCCGGCACGGGACGGGCCGAGCCACCGAGCAGCTTGTACAGCGGCAGGTTCAGCGCCTTGCCCTTGGCATCCCATAACGCCATGTCGAGCCCCGACATGGCCATGGCAGTCGCAGCACCCATGCCATGGCTCGCCAATTGGTATTTGTAGATGCGCGCCCAGATGCCGGTAGTGTCGAAGGCATCCATGCCCAGCACCAATTGGCGCAACGTGGTTTCCAGCAATTTCGCGATGGCGGTATGCGCGCGGCCATGATGGCTTTCGCCCCAGCCGATAATGCCATCTTCCGTGATGACCTTCACCATCACCGCATCGCGCTTCACCGCCTGGCCAATCCCAAGCCTTGGCCCGGAATTGGGCGGCAGCGGGAAGGAGGTTGGGAATGCCTTGATGTCCACGATTTTCATGCGGCGATCCTCATGCTTGCTGGGATCGAAGCCTGCCATCATGGCCCCGCATTTGCAAAGACTTCTCACCCGTCGCAGCATGAGTGACCGCAGGAGAGACTGGCATGAAACCCGACCCCATCCCCCCCAGCATGGAAGCCATCCGCCTATGGAGTGGCGTTGAATGCCCGAATGAGGCAGCGCGGCTTGGCTTGGCTGATCACATCGCCCTGCTCAAGGAATTGGAGGCGTTGCGCGGTACGCTGGTGTTTGAAGATGAACCTTCCAGCTTTGAAGCGGCACTCCGCGCCGAGCAGGAGAAGGAATCATGAGCGCTTTGCATGAACTTTCCATGACGGAAGCCGCCGATGCGGTGGCGCGTGGTGAGGTGACAGCGACTGCGCTGACCGAAAGCTGCTTGGCACGCATTGCCACGCATGATGGCAAGGTGAATAGCGTGATCAGGCTAGATCGCGACAGCGCCTTGGAACAGGCGGCGGCGGTGGATGCCGCGCGCAAGGCGGGCAAAGCGCTCGGCCCGCTGGGTGGTGTGCCGATGATGCATAAGGATATGTATTATCGCGCGGGGAAGGTTTCGACCTGCGGGTCAAAACTCCGGCGCGATTTCGCACCCAAGGTGACCGCGACCGTGCTGGAAAAGCTGGATGCCGCGGGCGCGATTGATATGGGCACGCTGAATATGGCGGAGTTTGCCCAGAACCCGACCGGTCATAACGCGCATTTCGGCCATTGCCATAATCCCTGGCAGCATGGCTATTGCACGGGCGGATCATCCTCGGGCTCTGGCGCCGGGGTTGCGGCGCGGTTTTTCTATGGCGCGCTTGGGTCGGATACGGGCGGTTCCATCCGGCTGCCGGCGACGATTTGTGGCGTGACGGGCATCAAGGGCACGCAAACGCGGGTTTCGCGTGCGGGCGTTATGCCTCTGTCGTTTTCCGCTGATAATGTCGGGCCTTTGGTGCAAACGGCGCGCGATGCGGCGCGCTTCATGCGGGTGATTTCCGGCCATGATCCGCGCGATGCCACCAGCGCGCGTGAAGCCGTGCCGGATTATGAGGCCGCACTAACCGGCGATTTGCGCGGCATTTCCGTGGCCGTGCCGCAGGAATATTTCTTTGACGGCGCCGATGATGTGGTGGTGAAGGCCTTTGATGCCGCGCTTGATGCCATGCGGGATCGCGGGGCGAAAATCACGCGGCTTTCCTGCCCGTCACTCCGCGCCATTGCCGCCTATACTGCGCTGGTCAGCCGGTCAGAGGCTGCGGCGATTCATGCCGCATGGATGCGCGAAAGGTCAGCGGATTATTCCATTCATCTGTCGTCCCGGCTTTACGGCGGCTATCCCATTCCGGCGCATCTCTACATTGAAGCGCTGTCGCGTCGTGGGCCGCTGCTGCGCCAATTCTGCGCCGAGGCGATGACAGGGCATCACATTGTAGCGACCCCGGCGCTGCGCACCCGCGTGCCCACATTGGCCGAGACGGATATTGATGCCGATGCGGCGAATTGGTCCCGCTTCATGGCGGTTTCGGCCAATACGCGGCCTTTCAATTACCTGGGCCTGCCGACCATCAGCGTGCCGTGCGGCTTTGATGATCGCGGCCTGCCGATTGGCCTGCAATTGGCCGCGCGCCCCTTTGCCGAAGCGCGGGTGCTGGCAGTGGCCGATGCCTATCAGCGCGTGACGGATTGGCATAAGCGCTGCCCTGCCTTGTGAAGGGGGCGCTTGCCCAAGAATTAGGCGGGGCGGATGCCGGGCGGGCAATAAGGCGCCGCCTGGCCCATTTTTCGGGCATCACCCGCTTGTGTGGCGCGGCCTTTGACCCGATCTTCTGTGAAACAGGAGGTCGGTCCAGCGATGGCGGAACCCATCAAGGCCTTTGACGAAATGGGTGAGCCCGAAGCAGCACGCGCGGCCTATGCCGAAATCGCGCGCTGGCTGGCGGCGACGCCCATGGCGCAATTGGAACGCAAGCGCCAGGAAGCTGAGCTTTTGTTTCGCCGCATCGGTGTGACCTTCGCCGTTTATGGCGAAGGCGGCGA
Source organism: Asaia bogorensis (assembly GCA_945873675.1). Lineage (GTDB taxonomy): Bacteria > Pseudomonadota > Alphaproteobacteria > Acetobacterales > Acetobacteraceae > Neoroseomonas > Neoroseomonas bogorensis_C. The sequence continues at coordinate 8,423 of CAMCEP010000060.1, read as the reverse complement.
TCCGGAACGGCTGATCCCTTTTGATATCATCCCACGCATCCTCGCATGGCAGGAATGGGAACATCTGTCGCGCGGCCTCACGCAGCGGGTGCGCGCGCTCAATATGTTTCTGGCAGATGTTTATGGGCCAGGGGAAATCCTGAAGGCCGGGCGCATTCCGGAAGCGCTGATTTTGCAGAATGAAGCCTATCGGCCGGAAATGCGCGGCATTAAGCCGCCTGGTGGGATTTACGTGCATATTGCGGGCATTGATGTGGTGCGCACGGATGCGGCGCATTTTCATGTGCTGGAAGATAATTGCCGCACGCCATCGGGCGTTTCCTATATGCTGGAAGGCCGCGAAGCCATGCTGCGGCTATTCCCGGGGCTTTGCGCCGCGCATCGCATCGCCCCCGTCAGCCATTACCCGAGCGATTTGCTGGAAACCCTGATGTCGGTGGCACCAGCTGCTTGCCGTGGCCTGCCGCGCGTGGTGCTGCTGACCCCCGGTGCCTTCAATAGCGCCTATTACGAACATTGCTTCCTGGCTGATGAAATGGGCGTGGAAGTAGTGGAGGGCCAGGATTTATTCGTCGAAGATCGCGTTGTGTATATGCGCACCACCGCAGGACCGCAGCGCGTGGATGTGATCTATCGCCGGATTGATGATGATTACCTGGACCCGGCGGTGTTTCGCGCCGATTCAATGCTGGGTGTACGCGGGCTGATGGAAGCCTATCGTGCCGGCAATGTGGCGCTGGCCAATGCGCCGGGCGGCGGCATTGCTGATGACAAGGCGGTTTATCCTTACGTGCCGGAAATGGTGCGCTTCTACCTGGGCGAAGAACCGATCCTGGCCAATGTGCCGACTTATCTGTGCGAAAGGCCAGATGATTGCGCCTATGTGCTGGAACATTTGCATGAGTTGGTGGTGAAACTCACCAAGGGTTCGGGCGGTTATGGCATGCTGGTCGGGCCGCATAGCACCGCTGAACAGCGCGCTGAATTCGCCACGCGCATCCGCGCCAATCCAGCGGATTATATCGCGCAACCAACCCTTGCCCTTTCCACCGTGCCGACCTTCACCGGCAGCGGCACCGCGCCGCGCCATGTGGATTTGCGGCCCTTCGTGCTTTCGGGCGCTGAGACGCGCATCGTGCCAGGTGGCCTCACGCGTGTTGCCTTGCGGGAAGGATCGCTTGTCGTGAATTCATCGCAAGGCGGTGGCACCAAGGATACCTGGGTTTTGGCCCCGGATGCGCCATGCTGAGCCGCACGGCAGATAGCCTCTATTGGCTCGGGCGCTATATGGAACGCGCCGGCAATACCGCGCGCGCTTTGCAAGTGGCGCTGCGCGAAGCGGGCATGGGCGGCGGGCGGCCAGCGCAGGGGCAAGGCTGGCGCGCCCTGCTGCTGACCAGCGGCGATATCGGCCTGTTGCAGGGTTTTGGCGCCGCACCCGATGCAGCGCAAATCATCCAGCATCTGGTGATGGATCGCGCGAATAATTCTTCCATCCAATCCTGTATTGAGGCTTCGCGACAGAATGCGCGCCAGGTGCGCACGGCGCTCACGGTGGATATGTGGGAATCCGTGAATGACACTTGGGGGCAGATGCGGCGTATGGAAAATGCCATGCCGAGTGCGGATGATCTGCCGGGTTTTCTGGATTGGGTGAAGCGCCAGACCATCCTGTTCAATGGCGCTTATGATGGCACGATGCTGCGCGATGAAGCCTGGCGCTTCGTGCGCCTTGGCACCATGCTGGAACGCGCCGACAATACCGCACGGGTGCTGCATGCCCATGCGGCGGCGCTGAGCATTATGGGCCCCGGCACGGCCGAGGATTATCTGAATTGGCAGGCGATCCTTAGGAACTTCACGGCGCTGCGTGCATATCAATGGGTTTATCACGGCCGGATTGAACCGCGGCGGATTGCCGAATTGCTCATCCTGCGCGGGGAATTGCCGCGTTCCATGATTGCCTGCCATGCACGGATTGAGGGCGTGCTGGATGAAATCGCCACAGCCCATGGTGGGCGACGCGGGGAATGCCATCGGCGTGCCGGTGAAATCCACGCGCGGCTGCGTTTTGGCCGGGTTGAGGATATCTTCGCCCAGGGGCTTGAGGGCTTCCTGAATGAAATGATGGCGCGCAATATTGATCTCGGCGGCCAAATCGCCGAATTCTATCTGCATAACTGATAGGGCGCGGAGCGTTTGCGATGACCTATTGCGTCGGCCTGTTCCTGAAGGATGGGCTTGTTCTGCTTTCCGATACGCGCACCAATGCGGGGCTGGATCACATTTCCAGCTTTTCCAAGATGCATGTTGTGGAACAGCCTGGTGAGCGCATGCTGACGCTGATGTCGGCGGGTAATCTCGCGATCACGCAGGCCGTTTGGAATCGCGTGCAGGAGGGTTTCCCGCTCGGCGAGGAAAGCCACACACTCCGCGATGTGCCGAGCATGTTCCGCGCTGCGCAATTGGTTGGCGCTGCGGTGCGCGATGTGTTTGAAAATGATGGCCCCGCGATGAAGGCACAGGGCGTAGCTTTTGAGGCTTCCTTCCTGCTGGGCGGGCAGATTGCCGGCGGGCCAATGCGGCTTTTCCTGATTTACGCTGCGGGTAATTTCATTGAAGCCACCGCCGATACGCCCTTCCTGCAAATCGGCGAACATAAATACGGCAAGCCCATTCTGGACCGCGTGGTGAAAAGCGACACATCCTTGGCCGATGGCGTGAAGCTGGTACTGATCAGCATGGACAGCACGCTCAGGTCCAATCTTTCCGTCGGGCTGCCGATTGATTTGATGGTCTACCGCGAAGGCGAACAGAAGGTCTCGCTCAGCCGGCGCATCACGGAAGAAGACAGCTACTTCCGACAGGTCAGCCAACGCTGGTCCGATAGCCTGCGTGAGGCCTATCGCGCCCTGCCCTCCCCCGGGTGGATCGCGGATTGACCCTTGCGCAGTGTTCCTGGCTGCGCCAAGGGAAGGTCAAATGAACCGGGGGTGTGTCATGATTTCACGCAGAACAGGCTTGGTTTTGGGGGCGGCGCTTTTTGCCGGGAGGCCAGCAGCCGCGCAGGCTTGGCCAACGCGGCCCATTCGCATCATCGTGCCCTTTGGCATTGGCGGTTCCGCCGATGTCGCGGCGCGGTTTTTGGCGGAACCCTTGCAACAGGCTTTGGGCCAGCCAGTGATTGTGGAAAATCGTCCCGGTGCCGGCGGCACCATTGGCGCGGATCAGGTGGCCAAGGCAGCGCCAGATGGCCACACGCTGCTGCTGATGTCCAACACGCACACCGCCAATGAAACACTGCTGCCCAATCGGCCCTATGTGCTGCTGCGTGATCTGGCGCCGGTGGCCTTCGTGAATGTCGCGCATCACGTTTTGGTGGTGCATCCATCACTCGGGGTGAATTCGCTCGCGGAATTGATCGCCTATTGCAAGGCCAATCCAGGTAAGTTGGATTACGCATCTTCCGGCCCCGGCACGCCTTACCATGTGGCGGGTGAAATTTTCCGCGCCATGGCCGGCGTTGAAATCACGCATATCCCCTTCCGTGGTTCGAATGAGGCACGCACGGCGTTGATCGCGGGCCAGGTGCCGATGATGTTCGATGCCATACCGACCATGGCGGAACAGGCGCGCGGTGGGCGCGTGCGGGCGCTGGCCACCACCGGACCGCGGCGCAGCCCGCTTTTGCCGGATGCGCCAACGGTGGCCGAAGCCCTGCCCGGCTATGAAGCCAGCATCTGGCTTGGCGTGATGGCGCCAGCGCAAACCCCTGCGCCCATCGTCGAGAAACTGAATGCGGAAATCAACCGCATCATGTCCCTGCAAGCGACCCGTGATGCACAGTTGCGTGCTGGCGCTGCGGTGAACCCTATGGCAGTTGCGGCTTTCGGTGATTTCCTGCGTCAGGATATCATCAACCAGGCGGAAGGAATTCGCATTTCCGGCATGAAAGCGAATTGATCCAGCCATGATTTCACTGACCCTGGCCTGCACCGCCACCGATCGCACACGCCCGCTGATGGAAGGGCGCTTCAAGGTTCCTGGTGCTGAAATCACCTTCCTGCCTGGTGAGCCCGAGGATATCTTCCGGCGCGCGCTGCGCGACCGCGCCTTTGATATCTCCGAACTATCCATGGGCAGCCATATCGTCACCAGCGCGCGTGGCGATGCGCCTTATATTGGCGTGCCGGTGTTTCTTTCGCGCGCGTTTCGGCATTCGGCGATCTATATCCGCACGGATCGCGGCATCAATAGCGCCGCCGATCTGGCGGGGCGAGAGATCGGTCTGCCGGAATATCAGCAAACCGCAGCGCTTTGGGTGCGTGGGATTTTGCGTGATCATTACGGTGTGGATACGAAGGGCATTTCCTGGCGCACCGGTGGTGAACGTGTTGCGATTACGCTGCCGGATGGCTTCAAGGTGAAGCCCATGGGGGAACCCTTGGAAGAAGCGTTGGCAGCCGGGCGGATTGACGCGCTGATCGCGCCCCGCCCGCCGGCCTGCCTCGGTAATGGCAGCGCGCCAGTTGCGCGGCTTTTCCCTGATTATCGGCGGGAAGAAGAAAACTGGTTTCGCGCTTCCGGCTTTTTCCCGATCATGCATTGCCTGGCCGTGCGCAAGGATGTCGCGGAGCGCCATCCCTGGTTGCCGGTGGAATTGTTTCGCGCCTTCAGCGCGGCCAAGGCAGCGTCGCTTGCGGAATTGTCACTGGTGAATGTGCTGCGCGTTTCGCTGCCCTGGATCGCGGCGGAGGCGGATGCGCAAAGTGCGCTATTTGGCGGCAATCCCTGGCCTTATGGCTTCAAGCGCAACCGAGACGAAATCGCTGCCATGATCCGCTATGCGGTAGAAGATGGGCTGGCGGCGCGGCGGATGGAACCGGAGGAATTGTTTCATCCTTCCGTTCTCGATCTGATGGAATAAGCAAAAACAGAAGGGAGACAGGGTCATGAAGATTACGCGTCGTGCGGCGCTGAGTGGCTTGGCGGCCGCCAGTATTTTGCCGGCCCATGCCCAGGGCAATTCCATTCGCATTGTGGTGCCCTTCGGGCCAGGCGGGTCCACGGATGCGGTCGCGCGGCTGGTTTCGCCCGGGTTGATGCAAAGGCTCGGCGTGTCGATCATCGTGGAAAACCGCCCTGGTGCGGCGGGGTCCATCGGGACAGATATTGTCGCCAAGGCGCGGCCCGATGGGCAGACTTGGTTGCTGACGTTTGATAGCCACGCCACCATGCCGGCGCTGCTCGCCAATCTACCCTTCAACCTGACGCGTGATCTTGACCCGGTGATGCTGATTGGTGGCGCGCCTTATGTGATTGCGTGTCGTGCGGATAAGCCGTTTCGGTCTTTGGCCGATGTGGTGGCGGCGGCAAAGGCGAAGCCGGATGGCGTTTCCTTTGGGTCCACCGGCAATGGCACCATCGGTCATCTCGCCATGGTGCAATTCCAGGCGCGCAGCGGCACGCGGCTTACGCATATTCCCTATCGCAGCGGCGGGCTTGCGGTGAATGACACCATGGCGGGCACGGTGGATATGATGATCGGCTCCGCCGCGCTGGTGGCGGCGCAGATCGCGGCCGGCACTTTCCGCGCCGTGGCGCAATTTGGCCCAGCGCGCTTGCCCGCGCTGAGTGATTTGCCGACCACGGAAGAAAAAGGCTTTGCTGGCCTGCAGGCGGAAGCTTGGTGGGGCGTTTTCGCCCCAGCCGGGACGCCGGCCGAATTGGTGGCACGCATGAACAATGCGCTACGAGAGACTCTTTCCGAAGAACGCATCCGCACGCAAATGACGCAGACTCAGCAGGCGCGGCTTGTGCTGTCTGACCCTGCGGGGTTGGCGCGCTTTCTGAATGGCGAAGTGACGAAATGGGGCGCGGTCGTGCGTGAATTCAATATACGCCCGGATTGATTAGTCCATTTCCGGTTCACATTCGTTCACCGGATACGGACTAATCCTATAGTTGGTCGCATGTCCCGAGCCGCCAAGTGATTCCACTTGGCTTGGACATGCTCTAGGCCGGTTGAATGCCGCGCCGCGCATCATGCCGGCGCAGCCAGTGAATGAAGGGCAAGGCCAACAATACCATCCAGGCCTTGCCGATGATTTGGCCCGCCAGAAATTCCAGGCTGCCAAAGGCGAGAAACAGAAAGACGACGCTATCCACCACAAGGCCGACCGCGCCACTCGCGGCCACTGCCAGCACCAGACCGCGCTTTTGCAGCGGCGTATAGACCGCCAAGTCAGCGGATTCACTCAGCAGGAAAGCCGCCGCCGAGGCCAGCACCAAAGCCGGCGGCGCCAACAGCGCGGAAAGCACCACACCCGCCGCAATGGCGGCGAAGGCCCAGATCAGGCCAAGGCGGCGCTGCACCAAATCCCTCAACACCAGTGCCAAGCCAATCATCAGCACGCCCGATGGCGCCATGATGCCGGGCGCGACAGGGATCAGGCAGGGGCCATTTGGGGCGCAGAAGCTGCCGAGATTTCCGATCATCCAATTCGCTGCGGGAATGCACAGCGCGAAGCCGATCAGAAAGGCGAAGCCTTGAAGGCGGGGGGATAGGTTCATGGGGGTTCCGGCGCTGCATAAGCAGCCCAGCCCTTGGCGCGCAAGTCACACGCCGGGCAAGTGCCACAGCCATAGCCCCAGGCGTGGCGGTGCTGGCGGTCCCCCAGGTAGCAGCTATGGGTATGTTCCAGCAGCGCTTGGACCAGCGGCTTGCCACCCAGGCTTTCCGCAAGCCGCCAGGTAGCGGCTTTGTCCAGCCACATGAGTGGCGTTTCCAAGACAAAGCGCCGATCCATGCCAAGGTGCAGCGCCACTTGCAGCGCCTTGATCGTATCATCACGGCAATCAGGATAGCCGGAGTAATCCGTCTCACACATGCCGCCCACAATATGTTTGATGCCGCGACGATAGGCGATGGCGGCGGCGAAGCTCAGGAAAATGATGTTGCGGCCGGGCACGAAAGTATTGGGCAAGCCATCGGCATTGAACGCGATGGTGGCTTCTGAGGTGAGCGCGGTATCGGAAACCTGACCCAGCGCATCAAGGCGGATCAAATGATCTGTGCCGAGTCTCGCTTGCCATTCCCGGTGGGCTGCGATCAAGGCAGTCCGAAAACCTTCCCGGACATCAAGTTCGATCTTGTGGCGCTGGCCGTAATCAAAGCCGATGGTTTCCACCTGCGCGAAACGATCCAAGGCCCAGGCGAGGCAGGTTGCGGAATCCTGCCCGCCGCTGAATAGCACCAGGGCTTTTGCTTGCGTCATGCGGTTTGTTCCAATTGTGCGGTAGCCCAGGCTGCAGCTTCCGCGACCACAGGGTCAGCATCGGCGCATAGCGCGCGCGCGGTTTCCCGCAAGCTGGGATCACCAGAATTGCCAATGGCAATCAGCACATTGCGGATGAAGCGATTGCGCCCGATGCGCTTGATGGGACTGCCGGAAAACAGCGCGCGAAAGGCGGCATCATCCAGCGCGGCCAGATCTGCCAGCTTTGGCGCCGTGAGTTCCGCCCGCGGTGCGAAGGCCGGTTCTTCATGCACGACCGCGAATTTGTTCCACGGGCAGACCGCAAGGCAATCATCACAGCCATAGATGCGATTGCCCATGGGTTTGCGGAATTCCTCCGGGATCGGGCCGTGATGTTCGATGGTCAGGTAGGAAATGCAGCGCCGCGCATCCAGCCGATACGGCGCGGGGAAGGCCTTGGTCGGGCAGATATCAAGGCAGCGCGAGCAACTCCCGCAATGATCCAGTTCTGCTGCATCGGCGCTGAGATCGAGCGTGGTGTAAATCTCGCCCAGAAACAGCCATGAACCATGGGTGCGGGAGACAAGATTGGTATGCTTGCCCTGCCAGCCCAAACCCGCCTGTTGTGCCAGGGGTTTTTCCATCACCGGCGCGGTATCCACAAAAACCTTCACGCCCGCATCAGCGTATTCCGCCACCATCCAGCGTGCCAGGGCCTTCAGGCGTTTCTTGACCACATCATGATAATCACGATTGCGCGCGTAGACGCTGATCGTCGCGCGGTCCCGCCAGACCAGGCTTTCCAGCGGATCAGTATCGGGCGCGTAGGAAAGGCCGAGCGCGATCACACTCCGCGCTTCCGGCCATAATGCGCGCGGGTCGGCGCGTTGCTCCGCGCGGGCTTCCATCCAACCCATGCCGCCATGCATGCCAGCAGCGAGAAATTCTTGGAGCCTTTCACGCGCCTCCGGCCCCAGCCGCGCTGGCGCGAAGCCAATGGCATCGAAGCCGAGGCGTTGCGCCTCTGCCCTTATGGTGTCAGCCGCGCCCACGATAGGGCTGCACTTCCTGCGCCGGAATCCAAACCGCTTCCGGCGGCGCGCCGCTTTGCCAGAAGACATCAATGGGGATGCCGCCGCGCGGATACCAATAGCCACCGATGCG
>CAMCEP010000059.1 GCA_945873675.1 Asaia bogorensis | reverse complement strand
GGCGTTGAGGTAGATGAGGCGTTTTTGAAAGCACACCCGGCTATTGAAGGCCCGGGTTATGTGTGACCCGGCGCGGTTTCCCGCGCCGGGGGAGCATTTTCAAGCCAAACGGAATCGTTTGGCGACTCGGAAAATGCGACCAAATGAAGGTTGCGATGGCGTGACGCGCGTAAGCGGATCACGCCATAGAAGTCAGATGTAATGTTCCTTCAGCGGCGCAAAGCCGTTGAAGAATTGCGCAGCGTAGGAGGTGACATAGGCCCCCGTCGCCAGCAGCTCCACCCGATCACCACAGGCCAGCTTCAGCGGCATGCGGTAATTGGATTTTTCATACAGCGTATCCGTGCTGTCGCAGGTCGGGCCTGCGATCGTCACCGGCCCATCCTCAGCGCCATCATGCGGCGTGCGGATTTCGTAGCGGATCGCCTCGCCTTCGGTTTCGGCCAGGCCACCAAAGCGCCCGATATCCAGATAAACCCAGCGCACCGGGTCCGTGGCGCCCTTGCGGGAAACCAGAACCACTTCGCTGGAAACCAGACCGGCATCGCCGACCATAAAGCGGCCGGGTTCCACCACCATCTCCGGCAGGTCATTGCCGAAATGCTTGGTCATGGCGCCCATGATGGCCATGCCGAAATCATCAATTTCCGGCACTTCCGCGCGGTAGCGCACCGGATAGCCGCCGCCCAGATTGACCATGCGGAGCTTCACGCCCGCTTCCTTCAAATCCGTGAACAGCATCGCAACCCGCGCAATGGCACCTTCATAGGCGGCGGTCTTGGTCTGCTGGCTGCCGACATGGAAGGAAATGCCATAGGGGTCGAGACCCATATCGCCGGCCTTCAGCATCAGGTCACGCGCCATTTCCAATTCGCAGCCGAATTTGCGCGAAAGCGGCCATTCCGCGCCTTCATTCTGCACCAGGATGCGGCAATAGACCCGCGCGCCGGGCGCATGGCGCGCCAGCTTTTCCAATTCCTCGATGCTGTCAAAGGCGAACATGGAAACACCAGCCTTATGGGCGGCAGCGATGGCCGACACCTTCTTGATGGTATTGCCATAGGAAATGACGTCAGGCTGCGCGCCGGCGGCAAGGCAGGCCTGCACTTCTTCCCAAGACGCCGCATCAAAGCTGGAGCCAAGCTTCACCAGACGCTCCAGAATCGGTGCGCCAGGATTGGCCTTCACGGCATAATAAATGCGCGCCAAGGGCAATGCCGCACGCATGGCGCGGTATTTTTCCTCGACACGATCCACATCCAGCACAAGGCATGGCGTAGCAGGCGCGTTGTCGCGCAAAAAGCGTGCGATCTTCGGTGTCATCGCAGCACCCTCCAGGCTCCAGAAGGGCCACCTGTGAAGGCGGAGGCCCAAGGTTAACGAAACGGTCGAACGAACCAGCGACCAGTAGAATGCCGCCCAAGAGGACCCGGACGGGGTTGCCAGAACGCTTGACGTCGTTGCGTAAACCCTTTGGCCGGATAGGCCGGGGGCCAGAGGCACGTGCGTACTGCGTCTGAAGCGCTTTTATGCATGAGCGCGGGGAATGGCAAGAAAAAAATCGCCCCACGCCCGGTTTTTTTCCTCAAACCGGCGTGAGGCCCCGGAATCCTGCCCGAAGCCCCGCCAAAGACCGGGCAATTCCGCCTGCAAGGCTGTGTTTTGGCCGGAACCTTACCGGGAAGGACGTGACGAATCGGTGCCGCGGCCCTTGGGCTTGTCGCCGGGGCCGGGGCGCGCAAGCATCCCTCATGCGATCCGCCGCATTGGCTGACCGCCCCCTGCCCAAGCCTGGAAAGGAAATCATCAAGTGATTACCCGCCGCCAATTTGCCAGCCTGACCGGGGCAGGAATGCTCCCCCCCATCGCCGCCCCCGCCCTTGCCCAGGCCCAGGGCGCGCGGGTTCTGCGCTTTGTCCCGCAGCAGGATCTGATCACGCTCGATCCCGTCACCACCACCGCCTATATCAGCCGAAATCACGGCTATATGCTTTTCGATACACTCTACAGCATGGACGCTAATTTCCAGGCGACGCCGCAGATGGTCGAAGGTCATCGGGTGGAACAGGATGGCCGCCTATGGAACCTGACGCTGCGTGAGGGGCTGTTCTGGCATGATGGGGAACGCGTGCTGGCGCGGGATTGCGTAGCGAGCATCCGCCGCTGGGCGCGGCGTGATCCCTTCGGTGAAACCCTGCTGAACGCAACCGAGGAGCTCTCCGCCCCGGATGACCGCACCATCCGCTTCCGCCTGAAGCAGCCCTTCCCCTTGCTGCCTATCGCGCTTGGCAAGGCATCGGTCCCGGTATGCGCCATGATGCCGGAACGCCTGGCCAATACCGATCCCTTCCGCCAAGTGCCGGAGATGATCGGTTCCGGCCCCTTCCGCTTCAAGGCGGATGAACGGGTTCCCGGTTCGCTTAATGTCTATACCAAATTCGAACGCTATGTGCCGCGTCAGGGCGGCGGGGCCGGCTGGACCTCTGGCCCCAAAGTGGTGAATTTCGATCGTGTCGAATGGCGCACCATGCCAGACCCCTCCACCGCTGTTTCAGCCCTGGTGGCGGGGGAAGTGGATTGGATCGAATACGCCTATCACGACCAGCTTTCCCTGCTGCGCCGCGCGCGTAATGTGCAGGTGCGCGTTTTGGACAGTACCGGTTTTGTTTCCATGGTGCGCGTCAATCATTTGCAAGCGCCCTTCAACAATCCGGAAATCCGCCGCGCGCTTTGGGGCGCGATTGACCAAACCGCCTTCATGCAGGCCGTGGTCGGGCCGGATGAGAAAAGCCTCTATCACACGCCGCTTGGGTTCTTCTGCCCGAATACCCCCATGGGCTCTGATGCGGGGCTTGAGCCACTCATGGGTGTGCGGGATGCGGCCAAGACACGCGATGCGCTACGCGCCGCCGGCTATCGCGGCGAACCGGTGCTGCTGATGATCCCTTCCAACTCTGCAACCTTGATGGCGCTTGGTGCAGTGATGGAAGACACTTTCAAGCGTGTTGGCATGAATGTCGAAGTCTATGCCGTGGAATTCAACGCCATGCTGCAGCGACGCAACCGCAAGGGCCCCGTTGCCGATGGCGGCTGGAGCGCCTTTGTCACCAATTGGTCCGGCTCCGATTGGCTGAGCCCTGCCGGCCATATCGCGCTGCGCGGTAACGGTGAGGCCGGCTATGCCGGCTGGGCCACCATGCCGCGCATTGAAACCCTGCGCGATGAGTGGTTCCGCGCCCCGGATGAAGCCGCGCAGAAAACCATCTGCCAGGACATTCAGCGCGAAGCGATGCGGGAAGTGCCGTATTATCCGCTTGGCCAATATCTGCAGCCCACCGCTTTCCGCAGTAATCTGAGCGGTATTCAGGATGGTTTCGCGACCTTCTGGAATGTCCGGAAATCCTGAATCCTGAAGGAAATACCATCGTGAACGCAAACAAGGCCATCCGCACCGCCGCGCTTGACTGGATCGCGGCCAACGAAGCGCGGCTTTCGCGCTTCAATGAAGGCATCTGGGCGCATGCCGAACCCGCCTGGCGGGAATACAAATCCTGTCGCGATTACGTAGAATTGCTGCGCGCTGAGGGCTTCACGGTTGAAGAAGGCTCGGGCGGCATGCCGACTGCCTTTGTTGCCGAATGGGGCGAAGGCGCGCCGGTGCTGGCAAGTTTTTCGGAATATGATGCGGTGCCGGGCAATTCGCAGCAGGTTGTGCCCTATCAGGCGCCGCGTGCAGGGTTGCACCCCTACACAGCCGGCCATACGGACCCGCATTCGGTGCTGGGCACGGCTGCTCTTGCCGCCATGCTTGGCGCCAAGGCCGCGATGCAGCAGCATGGCGTGAAGGGTAAGCTCAAGCTTTTTGGTGAACCGGCGGAGAAAGTCTGCGGATCAAAACCCATCCACGCTGCCAAGGGCTATTATGATGGGCTGGATGCCGCGGTGGTCTGGCATCCCTGGCCATCCAATACTGTCACGGGCGAAACACATTTCGGCGCCTATTGGAGTGTGATTATCAGCTTCGAAGCGGATCAGCCGGAAAACTGGATTGACCCGACGCTGATGCCGATTGAAGGCGCCCATGCTGCGGCGCGCTGCCCTGGTGCGGTGGATGCGCTTTGTCTGATGTACACCACCACGAAATATACCAAGGAAGCCATGTTCCCCCATGCCGGTTCATGGACGCTCAATGAATTCATCCTGGGCGATGGTGGCGCGACATCAGACAATCTGACGCCGCGTTTTTCGCAGATTCAATATTCCTGGCGGTCTTCATCACTTGGCATTCAGGAACAGATCTGGCGCGTGCTGGCTGCCAATGCGCGCCATGTTGCTTCCATCACCGGCTGCAAGGCCTATGCGCGCTGGGTCACCAAAACGCGTGTTGGCCTGCCCAATACGGTGATGACCGACCTTACCTGGAAAAACCTGCAAGAAGTGGGCGCGCCCCGCTTTGACGAGGCAGCACTGGAATTCGGTCGCGCCATACAGCGCAATCTGGGCCTTGCGCCCATGGCTGATCCCTTCATCGCCAGTGTCAGCAAGCTGACCACGCCTGAGGAGAACGAAACACGTGCACGCGCTGGCCTGCCTTCCTGGCAGAAGCATCTCAGCGCCGATGATTATGTGGAATATAGCTGGCATGCGCCGACTGTGCGCCTGCTGGCCGGCCGGCCAAGGCTACGCCCGCCCACACCGGGCTATGCCTATCCAAATTGGGCCTATAACGCGCTGGGTGGCCTGCCCGCCGCGGTTGATCCGGGGCTATTCGTTGCGGCCAAGACCATGGCGCTGACGCTGGTGGATTTGGCGGCCGACCCAGCCGTGCTGGCTGCGGCGCAGGCGGAATTTCGTGATCGCACCGGCGGTGGCATTGGCGGTGCAAATTGGGTCGGCCCGCTGCTGCCCGCCGATTTCGTGCCGCCCGTTGATCTGCGCTGGCCGGAATACGTTACCACCGCACGGGGCGAGGAATGGTGCATCCCGACCCCCTTTGCCGGCACTGGCGCGGGCGAAGAATTGTAATACCTACGCCGTGCCGCGCCCCAACCAGCGCAGCACGGCAAACCCCGCCAGCATGATGAAGGCGACATGCCCGAAGGCGATGCCCCAGGCCGCCACGCCATCTCCGCCCGCCCAGTCCAGCACCACGCCCGCCAGCAAAGGCCCGACAAAACCGCCCGCATAGCCGAACATGCTATGCAGCCCCATGGTCGCACCGCGCAAAGCCGGGTCCGCTGCCTGCACCGTGCCGGCGGTCAGCGCCGAACTATCCAGATAAATCGCCGCATTCCAGAGGAAGACGAAAAGCAGCACCACCCAGGGGGGCGCACCAAAGGCAAACCCCGCCACCAGGGAAAGCGCCGCGCCCGAGAGCATGGCGATCGCTACAATCCTATCCCGCCCCAGGCTCTCGGCCAGACGGTTCCCGACGAGCGAGCTCGCGATGCCCACCAACCCCGCGAGCGTGAACAGCACCGTCGGTCCCGGCAGCCATTCGGGCGGCGCCTGGATCAGGAAGCTCGCGGTCAGGAAGGCAACGGCCCAGGCGCGCAGCACCGCCATTTCCAGCGTGTGCACCGTATAGCCCGCGATCCAGGCCATGGCGCGGCGATTGGCGAAAACCGGGCGGAAATCCAACAAGCCGCGCCGCGCGGCGCTTTTGGGCGGTGGCGCGTCTGGCAGGATCAGCATGGCAATGGCAAAGGCGCCAGTGGCGGCCAGCCCCGCCACCAGAAAGGCAAAACTCGGCCCCACCAGCGCATTGCAAAGCCCAGCCAGCGCGAAGGAAGCCGCCCCCGCAATCCCAACCCCCGCCGCATGCCAGGCGACAGCGCGCGATTGCGCCACGCCGGTCAGCGGATCAGCGATGGATTTAAGGCCAGGCATATAGGCCCCCGCCCAGCCAATCCCGGCAAGCGCACGAAAGAACAGCCCACCCCAAAAGCCATCGGCGAAAAGGGCAAAGCCCAGATGCGCGGCCGCCGTGGCCCCGGTGCCAATCAGATAAATCCGCCTGGCCGGCACGCGGTCCGTCAGCGAAAGCAGCACCGGCACCGCGGGCACATAGGCCGCGAAAAAAACGCCAATCAGCCAGCCGGCCTCGGTGGCGGAAAGGGACCAGCGCGCCATCATCTCCGGCAACAATGCGGGCAGGGTGAAGGCGCCGATTTGCGTCAGGATTTGCGCCGTGACCATGGCCACAACGAAACCCCGGCTGCCGGGGGACAGGGTCATGGCCCGATTAGGCCGGAAATTGTCCGCGTCGCAAAGCCCGGCTTGATCCCTGACCCGCCGCGCCCGATGTTACGTTGAAGTGATATAGGGAGGACGCGATGCGTATGGTCGAAACCCCGGAAGCGCTCAGGGCGCTGATCGGGCAGGAATTGGGTGTCAGCGATTGGCTGGAAGTGACGCAGGATTTGATTGATCGCTTCGCCGAGGTGACGGGCGATCATCAATGGATCCATGTGGATGTGGAACGCGCCAAGCGCGAAATGCCCGGCGGCAAGACCATCGCGCATGGCTATCTGCTGCTGTCACTTTTGCCCAAGCTTGGCGCTGGCATCTACAAGCTTTCCTGGCCCACACGGTCCATCAATTACGGCAGCGACAAGGTGCGTATCGTCAATCCGGTCAAGGCCGGCGCGCGCATCCGGCTGCGCCAAAGCCTGGTTGCTGTGGAAGATGGCGCGCCCGGCGCGCATCGCATCACCGTGCGCCAGACGCTGGAAATCGAGAATGAGGCGAAGCCCGCCATGATCGCGGATACCATCCGCATGTCCTTCACCTGAAACAAAAAGGAACACGCAATGAAACTGACCTGGTTCGGCCATTCCGCCTTTCGTCTGGAATTCGGCAAGTCGGTTGTGATGATTGACCCTTTCCTCACTGGCAATCCCGCCTTTGGCGGCGATGCGGAAGCAGCGAGTGCCGGGGCGACCCATGTGCTGCTGACCCATGGCCATGCTGATCACATTGGCGATACGGCCGCCATCTGCAAACGCACTGGCGCCAAGCTTGTCACCAATTATGAACTTGCCATGTGGCTCGGCAAGCAGGGTGTCACCGCGCTTGATCCCATGAACACGGGCGGCACCACGGATCAGGGCGAATTCACCGTCACGCTGACCCAGGCTTTGCATTCCTCGGTTGAGGTGGATGCCAATGGCGTTTTCCATTGCCTGGGCCTGCCCAATGGCATTGTGGTGACGCCGAAGGACAAGCATGAACCGACCGTCTATCACATGGGTGATACGGATATTTTCTCCGACATGGCGCTGATTGATGAGCTGTATGCGCCAACGGTCGCCCTGGTGCCGGTGGGTGATCGCTTCACCATGGGCCCACGCGCCGCGGCGCTTTCGGTGAAGCGCTATCTGCGCAATGTCACCACCGCCATTCCCTGCCATTACGCGACCTTCGGCATGCTGCTGCCGGATGCGAAGGGGTTTGAGGCCGAGATGGTCGGCGCCAAGGCCAAGGTGCTGATCCCGGAAAAGGGCAAGGCGGTTAGCCTTTAAGCGATTATCCTGGGCGGGTGCCGTGATGCGGATCAAGGCGCCCGCCCAACTGCGCTGTCAGAAAAGACACTGGTTTCATCCTGGGTTGTGATGGAAGGAAATCCTCATGCCATGTGACCGGCGCTTTCTTCTTCTGGGGCTACTCGGGCTCGGCGCTTGCGCCGCCAGGCCAACAGAAACGGCGATCTTGCCGGAATTCCGCGGCTTTGTTTCGATTGACCCCGTGCGACATTCGATTGAGCAGGCCGCCGATATCCTCTCCCATCCAAATCGCCTGACTGGTCAGCCTTGGGAAACGGCGCGCCTTGTTCAGGCTTTGGAATTCCTCGCAGTGGAATTGCCCAATGGGCCACGCTGGAATGTGATGCTGCCCATGGCGCAACTTGCAGTGCCGGCGGCGCGAGTTGAATGGCGCCAGTCGCTTGGCATCGCACCTGATGCGCCTGCGCAGCAGGTGATTGATAGCCTTACCGAACTCCGCAGCGCCTTTGCCGCGCGCAGCCCAGTTGGCGCGGCGGCGGCCTTGCGCGCGCCGCTTTTCAACCCGGGCGGGCAGGATTCGGTCAATCGTTTCGCCGCCCCTCCCGCCCTGCCGCGCAGCACCCGCGCGCTGCTGGATGCGCGCCAGGAACTGGCAACGCAAAGTCTGGAACGGCGTTCAGGGGGTGGTTTTGTTGTGCCGCTGGCGCGCGGCGGCAAAATGCCAACCAGGGGCGATGCTACTTTGGTCGTGTGACGCGCGCCGCACGGTCAGCGGCGCGCGTCAGGTGGACGCCGTCAGACGCCCGGCGCCACCAGCGTGCAATTCCCGGCCGAGCGCAGCTTCTGGCAGGTCTGTTCAGCTTGCGCGCGCGTCAGCCCCTTCACCCGAGCGGTGAAGGCAGCGTTATTACCCTGCGCAATGCGGGCCACCTCTGCCTGACCGCTACCTCCGGTAGACGAACGCGCCGAAGAAGCCGCGCTGCGCGCCAAATTCTCCGACGCAAAGCGCCCAAGGCTGACTGACCAGCCATTACCGCCCCCGCTTGGCGGTGGCACGGCCCCGGCGCGCCCCAAGGCCGAAGCCGGCGCCGCCTGGGCAGAACTGATCAGTCCAAGCCCGCTCCGCGATGGTGCTGCTGCCGGGGCTTGGCGTGGCACGGGCGGTGTGACGGAAGCGGATGGCAGCGCTGAACTACTCACATCAAGCCCGGAACGCCTGCGCTCAGCAGCAGTATAGGTACTGCCATCCGGGATTGGGTCCATGCGAACAACATTGCCAAGGCTGGCCACCTGCGTCCCGGCAGGCGCGGCGGGCGCCGGTGCGGCGGCTTGCGCCACTTGCACGGTCGCTGGCTGGCTGCGCTGATCATTCAGCGCCATCATGGTGCCACCATCCATGCGCCGCGGACCGCGTGGGATATTGGTGCCGATATCGGCTGCCGCATAAACCTCGGCCGGGGCGCGGCGTGCTGGTTTCGCGCTTGCGATGCGCGGTCCGATGCGCGCGACATAATTGCGCGTCTCGTCGGGCAGACCACGATTGCCCCACAAATAATCCTCTAGCCGCCGTGGGCCAGCATTATAGGCGGCCAGGAAGGCGGGCGAGCCGTAAAGCTGATACATTTCTCGAACATAAGCAGCGCCGGCCTGCAAATTATCATAGGGGTGATAAGGATCAGGCCCCAGATTGTAGCGCTGCGCCAATTCCCGGTAGGTACCGGGCATCACCTGCATAAGCCCCATGGCACCAACGCGGGATGTGGCGCTGGCGCGGCCCCCGCTTTCCTGGCGCATGACTTCGCGGATCCAAAGATCGGGCACATCAAAGCGGCGGGAAGCATCACGGATCCAAGGCCCCCAGGGATCATTGGGCGGGCCGGGCGGCGCAACACTATCCGGACGATTGTAGAAAGGCCCATTGGCATGGCGGCCACCTGCACCATCCGCGCAAGCGGACAGCACCGCAAGCAGCAGCCCCAAAACCAGAAACCGGCCATAGCCCAATCGAAACCCGTGCATCCCCTAATACTCCATCGGGTCTGGGATTTGCGCCCCGAAACGGCCCCCCAAAGACCTCACCAATGCCCCCCGCATCGGCCCGGCCCAAGCCGTCCCGCTGATCGCGCCCCTGAGTGCTGAAACATCCAGAAACACAATCGCGACATCTTCGCCTAGGCTATTTGGAACAGGCAGGTCAAGCGTTACCCGAAGCCCACAGCATGTGGGGTATTTGCCACGGTAATCATGACAAGATTTGGGCGGCGGTCTGCCTAAATCCTTAAGTAAATCAGAAGCATCGTGACTGAAGCTCAGGTACTACTATCAGACCCGTCACCCATAGGTCACAAGCTGATGATCTGCCCCGCGCCCACTGCGGCCAGAAAACTCGCCACCCCAGCCCGTTCCACCCCGGGGGCGAGGGGGGCAGCACCCAAATCCTCTGCCTTCAGCCCGGCTTCACAGACCATGCGCTGCACGCCAAGGGCAGCAATGGCGGAAAGCAGCGTGCCAATTCCGGCCACACCGCGCGCAGCGAGATGCGCTTCCCGCGGGTCCTGCATCAAAGGGCAATCGGCCAGCAGCAACCGGCAGCCGCCATTGGTCGCGAAAAGCACCACATCGCGCCCAAGTGCCGCCGCGCCGCTCGCCATCACCAGCGCGTAATGGGCGCGTTCATGCCCGCCATCCAGCAGCAAAATACCAAGCGGGGGGCGCTTTTCGCTCATGCCCGGCACGCCGCTTCCGCCCTGTTTTCATGGGCGGAAAGATCGTGGATGGAAGCTTCCGGCCCGCATAGAGCACAGGCCGGGTCGCGCTTCAGCCGCACGGTGCGGAAACGCGCATCCAAAGCATCCCAAAGCAAAAGCTTGCCGATGAGTGGTTCGCCAATCCCCAGGATCAGCTTCAACACCTCGGTCGCTTGCAGCGTGCCCATCACGCCGGTCACAGCGCCCAGCACGCCCGCTTCAGAACAGGTCGGCACCAGGCCTGGCGGTGGCGGTTCCGGATGCAAGCAACGGTGGCAGGGGCTGGTGCCATCATGGCCATGGAACACCGAAAGCTGGCCTTCAAAGCGCAGCACCGCGGCGCTCACCAAGGGCTTGCCGAGCAAATGGCAGGCATCTCCCAATAGAAAGCGCGTCTCAAAATTATCCGTGCCGTCGCAAATCACATCATAAAGGGGGATCAATTCCCGTGCCGCCGCCGTGCCTATCCGCCGCGCATGGATATCCACTGTCACTTCCGGGTTGAGCGCAGTGAGGGTTTCCGCCGCGCTCGCGGCCTTGTTTTGCCCGATCCGCGCGGTGCTATGCGCGACTTGGCGCTGCAAATTCGAAAGCTCCAGCACATCATGGTCCACAAGGCCGAGCGTGCCGACCCCGGCTGCGGCCAGATACAGCGCCAGCGGTGATCCCAGCCCGCCCGCGCCCACAACCAGCACCCGCGCCGCGCGGAGCTTCGCCTGGCCGATCGCGCCGACCTCCTGCAACAGGATGTGGCGGGAATAACGTTGAAGCTCGGTACGGGTGAAGGAGAGAGACATCACGAACATATGGCCGTGTTGCAGGCCCGGAAGCAAGAACGTTGCTTGCGACGCTGCCCCGCCTGGCGCCTTATGCTGCGATGGATGCGGAGGAATTGATACGCCGCCTCGCCGCCGCCCTTGCCATTGGCCTGTTGGTGGGCACGGAGCGGCATTGGCGCGAACGCCAGGAAGCGCCAGGCAGGCGCACGGCCGGCGTGCGGACCTTTGCGCTGACCGGGCTTTTCGGCGGTGTTATGGCGGTTTTGGCAGTCTCGCTGGGCCAGAACGGCGGCGCACTGCTGCTGGGCTTCGGGTTGGCGGCGCTGCTCGCCGCGCAATTACCCTTCGCGCTGCGCGAAGCCGATGCGGAAAACAAGGTCTCCGCCACTGGTCTGGTTGCGGCCCTTGGCACCTATAGCCTGGGCGCCATGGCGGTGCTGGGCGATATGGCAGTGGCTGGCGCTGCGGCTGTTGCCATGACCGCGATCTTGGCCTCGCGCGAGAGCCTGCATGGGCTGATGGTGCGCATCACCTGGCCCGAGTTGCGATCTGCCCTGGTACTGCTTTCCATGACCCTGCTGGTCATGCCGCTGGTGCCAGATGAGCCCATTGCGCTGCTGGGTGGCCTGAACCCGGCAAAGATTTGGCGCTTCGCCATTCTGCTCGCGGCGATTTCCTATCTTGGCTACCTCGCGGTGCGGCTGATGGGCCCGGAACGCGGGCTGGTGCTTTCTGGTGCGGCGGGGGGCTTGGTGTCTTCCACCGCCGTGGCGATTTCCAATGCCCGCGCGGCGTCTGAGGGCGGCGCGGCGCTGGCCTTGGCGGCGGGTGC
>CAMCEP010000058.1 GCA_945873675.1 Asaia bogorensis | reverse complement strand
CAGACGCTGAAGCAGGCCAATGACCTGACCAATGAATTGCTGACCGCGAATGCCGAAAGGCTGCGCCAGGGCAATGCCGAAGCGCGGACAGAAATTGAACGCGGCGTGTTTGATCTGGCCGCAGTGAAGCAGGCCAATCAGCTGCTGGTCGCGACGATTGAAGACAGCCTCAATATCGCTGAACGCGCCCGCGCCCAGCGCGCCGATGCGGCGGTGGAATTGGACAAGGCAGAAGCCGAAATCAGGCGCGCGCTAATGGCTGCGAAGGCCATACCGCCGGCGCCAAAAACCTGAACCAAAAAATACCTGGAGAAGCCTTACATGTTCACCAAACGCGCCATCCTTGCCGCCATGCCGGCGTTATTGGCCGCGCCGCATGTCGCCAGCGCGCAAGGCGCCTGGCCGAATGGTCCGATCCGTATCGTGGTGCCATTCCCGCCGGGCGGGTCAACCGATGCGCTGGCACGGCTGCTGCAACCCTATTTTCAGGCCGAATTCGGCGTTCCCTTCATTGTCGAAAATCGCGGTGGCGCTTCTGGCTCACTCGGTACCGCGCAGGTCGCGCGCGCGGCGCCGGATGGAAATACCTGGCTCATCGTGTTTGACACGCATGCGGTCAATCCAGCGCTTATCGCGAATATGGGCTTTGATACCGAACGCGATTTGACGTCCTTATTGTTGTTCGGCACCGCGCCCATGGTACTGACCGCGCATCGCACACGCCCCTATCGGAGTTTCGCCGATGTGGTGGCGGCAGCGAAGGCCAAGCCCGAGACCGTCACTTACGGCACCATAGGCAATGGTAGCTTGGCGCATTTGACCATGGAACTCATCCAGCGCGCCGGCGACTTCAAGCTGGTGCATGTGCCCTATCGTGGCGGCGGCCCGCTTGCGGTCGCGGCGGCTGCCGGTGAGGTGGATTTGCCCGTCGCAACCCGCCCTGCGCTTGGCGTGCATATCGATGCTGGTACGCTGGTGCCCCTCGCGCAAACCAGCGCCACGCGCAGCCCCAATATTCCGAATGTGCCAAGCATGACCGAACTCGGCATTACTGGCATTGATTCCCGGGCCTTTTGGGGTTTCCTAGGTCCTGCGCGGCTGCCAGAGGCGATCAAGTCGCGCATGGAAGCGGCCGTGCGTAAGGCCTTGGAGGTGCCAGAACTGCGTCAGCGCATCCTTGGCCTTGGCATAGACCTGAACCCGCAGGGGGAGGGCGCGTTTACGCAATTCCTCTCCGCCCAGATCGCCACCTGGGGCAGGGTGGTGCGGGAGAACAATATCCGTCCGGATTGAACCCCACCCGTATCGGCGGTGGCGTGTTAACGCCGCCGAAACAACCCGCCTGGATCGCCGAGCGGGTTGCGCGGGTCCACATCATTATCGCGGTAGCCGCTGCCAGCACCACCCCTGCCGCTGCCACCAAGCGCGGCGGGCTTGGTCGGCAAATCATCACCCGGCGGCAGAACCTTGCCACCTTTTCCAGCCATACCCGCTGCCGTAGCGGCGCCAGCGCCGGCCAACAATGTCCCGAGCAAGCCCCCAAGACCGCCACCGGCCTGCGGCTGCGCGCCGGCACCCGACATGGCGCCCATCAGCGCGCCAAGAACATCACCAAGGCCGCCCTGCTGCGGTTGTTGTTGCGGCTGCCCGCCCATCATGCCTGACAGAACGCTACCCAGCACATCGCCAAGCCCGCCGCCCATATCGGCTTGCGATTGCGGCAAGCGGCCTTGCGGTGTCATGCCATTGATCACCGCCGGTAAAAGCTGCGCCAAAATGCCCGCCATGGCGCCGCCGGAAGCAGCGCCGCCGCCAAAGCGTTGCGCCAGCCCCATCAATTCATCGCCACCAAAGGCCTGGGCCAGTTTTTCTGGTGCAACGGGCATATTCTCGCCGGTGCCGACCCAGCTTTCCACTTCCTGCTGAAGCCCGCCTTGTTGCAGCTTGCCAACGAGGGAAGCGAGGCCGTCAGCCGAACCGCCCCCCATCATGGCGCCCAGTAAATCACCAATTCCGCCGCCAGCGCCCTGGCCCCATTGATTGCTCATGCTCGGCCCTCCGGTTGAGGACAGCAGTTTAGGCGGCTTTTGTGCGGCGTCAAAACAAAATAGAGCGGCCACCGCGCCGCAGCGCTTGACCGGAAGGCGCGGGCTTGGTCCCATGCAGCCAACGCCAAGAAATGAGGAAGTCAGCCATGCGCGCCTGGGCCGTAGTTGAAGCCGGTAAGCCCCTTCAGGAAATCTCCATCCCGACGCCCGAACCCACTGGCCAGCAGGTATTGCTGGAAATCACCCATGCGGGTGTTTGCCATTCCGATCTGCATATTTGGGAAGGCGGCTATGATCTGGGATCGCGCGGCTACCTGAAACTTTCCGATCGCGGCGTGAAGCTGCCGCTTGCGATGGGGCATGAAATTGTGGGGCGCGTGCTGAAATGGGGGCCAGATGCCAATGGCGCGGGCCTGAAGGTCGGCGACCATATGGTGGTCTTCCCCTGGGTGGGCTGCGGCACCTGCGAAGCCTGCCGCGCGGATGAGGATAATATGTGCCTCACGCCAAAAAGCCTCGGCGTTTATCAGCATGGCGGCTATGCGACCCATGTGCTGGCGCCGGAGCCGCGGCATCTGGTGCCAGTGGGTAGCCTCGATCCCGCCTTGGCCGCGACCTATGCCTGTTCGGGCATTACGGTGTTCAGCGCCATCAACAAAGTCATGCCCATGCCGGCGGATGAACCGATTGTGCTGATCGGCGCCGGAGGGCTCGGCCTGAACGCGATTGCGGTGCTGAAGGCCATGGGCCATCGGCGGATTGTGGTGGTGGATGTCAGCCCAGCCAAGCTTGAAGTCGCCAAGCGGGAAGGCGCTACTGATATCGTCCAGGGCGGCGATGCGGAAACCGCCAAGCGGATCATGGAAGCCTGTGGCGGGCCGGTGCGCGCCATTATTGACCTGGTGAATGGGACGGAAACCGCGCGGAGCGCCTTTGATGCGCTGCGTAAGGGCGGCAAACTGGTGCAAGTCGGGCTTTTCGGTGGTGAATTGGCCGTACCGCTTCCTGTCATGCCCATGCGTGCACTCACGATCCAGGGATCATATGTGGGCAATGTCAAGGAGTTGCGCGAATTGATGGGGATCGCGCAGAAAGGTGGCCTGCCGGGCATTCCCATTACCCGCATGCCGCTCAATCAGGCTGATACAGCGCTGAACCGGCTGCGGGAAGGAAAGGTGACGGGCCGAATCGTGCTTACTGCAGAGGGGCTTTGAAGTGCCCACTAAAACTAAAAGTTGAAGTTGCCCAAAAAATATTCAATTCTTATGGCCACAGATATGGGAGCTCCGCTCGTGCAAGACATTTCGCCCCTGCGAGATTTTGTCCGCGGCATGACCGCTTTGGCCGATGCTGGGGCGGATGAGGGACGTTTCCTGAAAGAAGCGCCGCTTCTGCTGCGCAAGCTTGTCCTGTCCGAAAATTGGCTGCCCGAGGAATATACGGCGCCAACCGATACCTATCGGCAATTACTGCTCCATTGCGACCCGCAGGAGCGTTTCTCGGTTGTTTGCTTCGTCTGGGGGCCGGGGCAGCAGACGCCCGTCCATAACCACACGGTCTGGGGCTTGGTTGGCGTACATCAGGGTGAGGAGATTTCCACCGAAATGGTCGCGGACCCGAATGGTGGGCCGATGCGCCCTGGGCGCGTGGACCGGGCCAAACGCGGCGATGTGGTGGTCTTGAGCAGCGATAACTACGACACGCATCGCGTCGAAAACGCGGTCGAAGGGCGCACCAGCATCAGCATCCATGTTTATGGTGCCAATATCGGTGCTGTGAAGCGTGCCATGTTCAATGCCGAAACCAGCCAGCCTGAGTATTTCATCTCGGGCTATGACAATAAGTCCGTGCCTAATCTTTGGGATTTGAGTCGCTCGGCCAATTGAACGGGGCCCCTTGCGCCCTTTCGTCTGAAGCGTGATGCTGCCCGCCGATAAGCAGGGATCATTCGCCATGCCCGACAGCATTCCCGTTCTTGATCTTGCGCCCTTGCGTGCCGGCGCGCCGGGAGCCCTCGAAAGACTGGGTGAAGAATTGCGCCAGGCCTTTACCGAGGTTGGGTTTTATTTCGTCCGCAATCACGGCATCCCTCAAGCGCTGCTTGATCAAACCTTCGCCGAGGCAGCGCGCTTTCATGCGCAGTCATTGGATGCGAAGCTGGCGCTCAAGATCAATGAACACAATATCGGCTATATGCCGATGCGGGGTGCCACCACGCGCGTGAATGCGGTGGGCGAAGTGGCGCTGCCCAATGCCAATGAAGCTGTATTTTTCAAGCGCGATCTGCCTGCGGATCATCCCGATGTGATCGGGCAGGTCCGGTTTCGTGGCGCCAATCAATGGCCGGCTTTGCCGGGCTTTCGGGAAAATATCTTGCAGGCCATGGGCGCATTTGAAGGCCTGGGCTTGGCGCTTTTGCCGATTTATGCCCGCGCGCTTGGCCTGCCCGCGGATTACTTCACGCCCTTCTTCCAGGAGCCGATGTTCACGCTGCGCATGTCCCACTACCCGCCGCAGGAGCCAACCGCGCCCGAGAATGAATTCGGCATCGCGCCCCATATGGATACAAGCTTCATGACCATCCTGGCGCAGAACAAGGTGCCGGGCCTGTCGCTTCGCTTGCCCGATGGGCGCTGGTTGGATGCGCCTGCACCCGAAGGCGCGCTTTTGATCAATGGCGGGATGATGCTCCGGCGTTGGACGGATAATCGCTTCCTCGCGACACCGCATCGCGTGATCAATCGATCGGGCCGCGAACGTTATGCGATACCTTTCTTCATGGATGCGAATTACCGGGCTGTCATGGCGCCGATCACCGCTGATGGCGCCGCAGCGCGCATGGAACCGATCATCTATCCCGATTTCATGACCGGCTATCAGCGCGCCAATTTCCATCACGCTGCCGAGAAATCCGAAGAAAAGGTGCAATTGCAAGGCGCCTGAGAGTCCTCAGCGCGGGGGGCTTTACCTTCCTTCCAGATGGCGTAGCCTTTTCCTAGCCGGCAAGGCTGAGAATCAATTTGGGAGGAAAAATTATGGAAGTAACTCGTCGTACGGCCCTTGCGGCCGGCGCAGGCACAGGCGCAGCCCTTGGTGGCCTTCCCTGGCGGAGCGCGAAGGCGCAGGCTGCGAATACCATCAAGATTGCGCTACTCACCGATTTCTCTGGCACTTATCGCGATGTGAGTGGCCCGACAGAATTGGCTTGCGTGCGCCAGGCGGCTGCGGAGATGAACAATCGCGGCTTCAATATCGAAGTCCTTTTCGGCGACAACCAAAATCGTCCCGATGTTGGGTCCAACCTGACACGCCAATGGATTGACCGTGATGGCGTTGATGTCGTGGTGGATGGCGGGGCGTCTTCAGTTGCCTTGGCGGCGAATGAAATCATCCGCGACAGGAACAAGGTTTTCCTGAACACTACGTCTGCGACTTCGGATCTGACAGGCCGCGCCTGTACGCCCAATACCGTACACTGGACTTATGATACCTGGATGCTGGCGAAATCCACGGGTGGTGCCACGGTGCGTGCCGGTGGCGATAGCTGGTTCTTCATCACGGCGGATTACGCCTTTGGCCATGCGCTTGAACGCGACACCGCGAATTTTGTGCGCAATGCCGGCGGGCGCGTGCTTGGCCAAGTGCGGACACCTTTCCCGGGCACAACTGATTTCTCGGCGTTCCTGGTGCAGGCGCAAGCTTCCCGCGCCAAGGTGATCGGTCTTGCCAATGCCGGCAGCGACACCATCAATTGCATCAAGCAGGCCGCCGAATTCGGCATCATGCGTCGCGGCATCAAGCTTGCCAGCCTGCTGATGTTCCTGCCGGATGTGCACGCGCTTGGGCTTGCCACGACACAGGGCCTGATCTGCACGGAAACCTTCTACTGGGATATGAATGATCGCACCCGCGCTTTCTCAGCCCGCGTGCGACCCAATATCGGTCAGAATGCGCTTTGCATGAACCACGCTGGCGGCTATGCGGCGGTGCTGCATTACCTGAAGACCGTCGCCGATATGGGCGTGGCGCAGGCCAAGCAAAGCGGTGCCGCCACGGTTTCGCGCATGAAGGCCATTCCCTGCGATGATGATTGCTTCGGCCCCGGCACCATTCGCGCCGATGGCCGCAAGCTGCATCCCGCTTATTTGTTTGAGGTGAAAAAGCCTGAGGAAAGCCGCGGCGTGTTTGACTATTACAAGCTGTTGCAAACCACGGAAGCGAATGAAGCCTTCCGCCCCATCGCCGAAGGTGGCTGCAACTTCATCCGGAGCTGATGTCGAGAAATTGAAGAAGGGGGCGTTTCGGCGCCCCCTTTTTCACGTCTTGCGCGCGTGAAATACCAGCCGACGTGACAGTACGAAATTCCCGAACATTCCAGCAATCGCCCCCGCCGCCACGCCCAGCACCGGATGCGCCGCCACCATCGGCACAAAGGCGATCAGCGCGGCATAGGTGCCGTAATTCATCGCAAAGCCCACCAGATTGACCACAAGGAACAGCGCCCATTGCTGATGAACAGGGCCATCACCGCGCCCGCGAAACGTCCATGCCCGATTGAGCGCCCAGGTCGTTGTCGCCGCCACCAGGTACGAAACCGCGCGCCCGCCATAAAGCCCAAGCCCAAGCGCCAGCCCCGCGTAAAGCACGGCGGTATCCACAACGAACCCAATCGTCCCCACCACACCGAAACGCAGAAACTCCACCAGCAGCTTAAAACGCGCCGGGCCGAGCCGATCCTGAATGCTGACAAGAAATTCGGAAAACACCATGCGCGCCTGTAACGCAGGAAAGCGGGGCGGCGCAAACTGCCTTGGCCCTGGCGGCCTTCCAGCGCCATTTTGGGGCGTGTCGCCAGACTTCTGGTGACAGCCGGTGGGGCGCCGGAAGCGCTATTGCCGACGCTGAATGCTGCCTATGGCCATGGCCGCTCCTCGGGGCCGGAGGTCTTGGCCCAACTGACGCAAAACAGGATAATTTTGCTGGATTACGCCCTGGAACCAGCCTTTGGTTTTGGCCATAAGCCGGCCTAAGGGAAATTCACGCTTGCACCGCCCGCCATGAGCGGGTCTGATAGACGCAACTCGAAAAAAGGAGGCTCACATGCAGCGTCGGGATATTTTCAAGGCGGGGGCGGCATTGGCGGCGGGGTCAAGCCTGCCTAATTTCGCCATTGCCCAGCCGGCACAGAACCGCGTGCTGAAAATGGTGCCGCAAGCGAACCTCACCAGCCTCGACCCCATTTGGACCACGGCCAATATCACCCGCAATTTCGGCCATATGGTGTTCGACACGCTTTATGGCATGGATGCGCAGTTCCGCCCGCAGCCGCAAATGGCGGCCGGCCACAGCAGCGATGATGGCGGACGCAGTGTTACCATCACGCTCCGCCCCGGCTTGAAATTCCATGATGGGGAACCGGTGCGCGCGCAGGATGTGGTGCCAAGCCTGCAACGCTGGATGCGGCGCAACCCCTTTGGCCAGAAGTTGGCGACGGTCACGGATGACATCCAGGTGGTGGATGACATGCGGCTGCGCTTCCGTCTGAAAAAACCCTTCCCGCTACTGTTTCATGCGCTGGCCCAGGTTTCCAATAGCCCGGCCTTCATCATGCCAGAGCGGCTCGCCAAGACCGATCCCTTCCAGCAGGTGCGCGAAGCCGTGGGCAGCGGGCCTTTCCGCTTCAAGGCCAATGAATTCAATTCCGGCAGCCTGGTGGTCTATGAACGCTTCGCCGATTACGTCCCCGTGCAGACCGGCACAACAAGCCTGACCGCCGGGCCCAAAATCGCGCATTTTGATCGCGTGGAATGGCATATCATTGTTGATGCCGCGACCGCTGCCGCCGCACTGCAAACCGGTGAGATTGACTGGTACGAACAGCCGCCCCCGGAAGTGCAGCAGCTTCTGCGCCGCAACCGGCAAGTGGCGATTGAAGCGATTGACCCGCTGCCCCTGACCGGCATTCTGCGCTTCAACCATTTGCATGGCCCCTTCAACAACAAGGCTTTGCGCCAAGCCATCCTGCCCGCGATCAGCCAGCAGGATTTCATGCAGGCATCGGTTGGCACGGATGCGTCGCTCTACACCACCGGCGTTGGCATGTTCACGCCGGGCACACCGCTTGCGAATGATGCCGGGTTGGCACCGCTTATGGGCCCACGCAGCCTTGACCGCGCCAAGCAATTGATGCGCGAAGCGGGCTACACCAATCAGCCCATGCGCCTGATCGGCCCGACAGATATCCTGGTACCGGCTGCACTCACGCAGGTGGGCGCGGATTTGGTGCGCCGGCTTGGCTTCAATGCCGATATCGTGCTGAGCGATTGGGGCACTACGGTGCAGCGCCGCACATCCCGCGAGCCAATCGACAAGGGCGGTTGGTCCATGCTGTTCACCTCCTTCTCCTCCTTCGATTTTGCCGATCCGGCGGCGCATTTCCCGTTGCGCGGCAATGGCACCAATGCCTGGTTCGGCTGGCCGGAGATACCGAAGCTGGAGGAGGCGCGCGACGCCTGGTTCGATGCGCCTGATTTGGCGACGCAGCAGGCCCTGGCGCGGGATATGCAGACGGTCGCGATGGATGAACTGCCCTATATCCCGCTCGGCTCCTATAAATCCATGACGGCTTTGCGCGCCAATCTGTCCGGGCGCGTGGCGGGACTGGCACTTTACTGGGGTATTCGGCGGGGCTGAGGGGGGGGGCGGGGTGTCGCCGCTCCGCCGCAAGCCATTGATGGCATGGGCCATGCATCACCTTGGCCCAGCCGAGGGCGCCAATCAGCAAATGGGGCTATTTGCGCCGCACTGAAAGCAGGCTAAGCGAGACCTCTTGCGCTGCCCTGCCTTCTGGCAAGGCAAAGTGACTTTTACCTGGGCAGACTGGGCTGCCCTGAACATTAAATGGGAGACGGGCGATGGATCGTAGAGATTTCCTCAAGGCAACCGCCGGTGTCGCGGCGCTGGCGGGCACGGGCGGGCTTTCTGCCCCGGCGCTGGCGCAGGGCGCGGCCGCGCGTACGCTGCGCTTTGTGCCGCAGGCCAACCTGGCCAATTTCGACCCCATCTGGGGCACGCAATACGTGGTGCGCAACGCGGCCTGCCTAGTGTGGGACACGCTGTATGGCTTTGACGATAAGCTGGAACCCAAGCGCCAGATGGTCGAAAGCGAAGAAGTATCGTCTGACGGCAAGGTCTGGACCTTCAAGCTGCGTGAAGGCCTTATGTGGCATGATGGCACCAAGGTGACCGCGGCTGATTGCGTGGCAAGCTTGGCGCGCTGGGCTGTGCGCGATGGCATGGGCCAGATGATCCGCGCGATCCAGGAAGAATTGGTGGCGGTGGATGACCGCACCTTCCGTTGGCGCCTGAAGGCGCCTTACCCCAAGATGCTGCTGGCGCTCGGCAAGAACAACACGCCGATGGCCTTCATGATGCCGGAGCGTCTGGCGAAGACCGATCCCTTCCAGCAGGTGACTGAATTCGTGGGTTCCGGCCCGATGCGCTTTGTGCGCAATGAATGGGTGCCGGGCGCCAAGGCAGTCTTCACCAAGTTCGAACAATATGTGCCGCGCAATGAGCCTCCGTCATGGTTGGCCGGTGGCAAGCGCATCAATGTTGATCGTATTGAATGGATCATCATGCCGGACCCGGCGACGGCTTCGGCAGCGCTGATGAATGGCGAAATTGACTGGTGGGAAACCCCGCTGACGGACCTGATCCCATCCTTGCGGCGCAACCGCAATATCCGCGTGGATATCGCCGATCCACTGGGCAATATCGGTTCCTTCCGCTTCAACCATTTGCATGCGCCCTTCAATGATGTGCGCGCGCGCCGTGCGGTTGCGATGGTACTGAACCAGGAAGACTATATGCGTGCGGTGGTCGGCGATGACAAAGCGCTTTGGCAGACCCTGCCTTCCTTCTTCACGCCCGGCACGCCGCTTTATACCGAAGCGGGTGGCGATATCCTGAAGGGGCCGCGCAATGTTGAAGCGGCGCGCGCGCTGCTGCGTGAGTCTGGCTATAATGGTCAGCCCATCACGTTGCTGGTCGGCCAGGATCAGGCCCCGCTTAAGGCCATGGGTGAAGTGACCAATGCGCTGCTGCGTTCCATTGGCATGAATGTGGACTTTGTGGCGACCGATTGGGGTACTGTTGGTCAGCGCCGCGCGTCCAAATCCCTGCCGGGTCAGGGTGGCTGGCATATCTTCCACACCTGGCATGCGGGTGCGGATTGCATCAACCCGGCATCTTATCTTGCGCTCCGCGCCCATGGCGATGGCGCCTGGTTTGGCTGGCCTAAGGATGATGCAGTGGAAGCGGCGCGCGATAAGTGGTTTGTTGCGCCCGATATCGCAGCGGAAAAGGCCGCGGTTGCGGAAATGAATGCCGCAGCCATGCGTCACATGACCTATGCGCCGACGGGCTTCTACAAGACCTATCAGGCGTGGCGCAGCAACGTGACAGGTGTTGTTGGTGGCCCAATTCCCTTCTTCTGGGGCGTCAGCAAGTCCTAAAGCGTGTCCTAAACAAGAAAGATTGCCGGGATCATGTTCGCCTATATCGTCCGACGCGTCTTGGCCACCATTCCGGTGATGGCCTTCGTCGCGCTTTTTGTCTTCAGTCTGCTTTACATCGCGCCGGGTGATCCGGCCGCGGTGATTGCGGGCGATCAGGCAACGCCTGAAGATGTGGAACGCATCCGCGCCAGCCTTGGCCTGGACCGGCCGTTTTTGATCCGGTTCGGGGAATGGGTCTGGCGCATTCTTCAGGGTGATCTCGGCGTTTCGATTTTCACCAACCTGCCGGTTTCGACCATGATCCAGCAGCGCATTGAACCCACAATGTCGCTCATGATCCTTACGCTGATCCTGGCGGTTTCGGTTGCCATCCCCATGGGGGTGGTCGCCGCCTGGAAGCAGGGCACGGCGATTGACCGCACCGTGATGGGCTTCGCGGTGCTGGGCTTTTCTGTGCCCGTCTTCGTGGTGGGCTATGTGCTGGCCTATATTTTTGCGCTGGAACTCGATTGGGTGCCGGTGCAGGGCTATACGCCGATCAAGCAAGGGTTCTGGCCCTGGTTCCGGAATCTGATCCTGCCCTCTATCGCTTTGGGCACGGTCTATATCGCGCTGATCGCGCGCATCACGCGTGCGACCATGCTGGAAGTGCTGCAACAGGATTATATCCGCACCGCCCGCGCCAAGGGTGCCGGGCAGCGCAATATCCTGTTCCTGCACGCGCTTAAGAATGCCGCCGTGCCGATCGTGACCGTGATCGGCATCGGCATTGCGCTGCTGATTGGCGGCGCGGTGGTGACGGAAAGCGTCTTCGCCATCCCAGGCCTTGGGCGGCTGACCGTGGATGCCATTCTGCGGCGCGACTACCCGGTTATTCAGGGCGTCGTGCTGCTGTTTTCCTTTGTCTATGTGCTGGTGAATCTATTGATTGACCTTCTCTACACCATTCTGGACCCGAGGATCAGATACTGATGTCCGCTTCCATCCTCGACCCCAAGGGCATCACCGCGGCCAATGTAGCCGTGGCGCCGTCCCTTCCCGATATCATGCCGCCAGTGAAGGCGCGCAAAGGCTTCTTCGGCTTCATGCGGCGCAATCCGGCGATTGCCATTGGCGGGTCGCTGGTCACGCTGATGGTGCTGATCGCGATTTTCGCGCCATTGCTGTTCACCAAGGACCCGACCGCATTGGCCCCCGCCCTGCGTACGCGCGAACCATCGGCGATGTTTTGGTTTGGCTCTGATATGCTCGGGCGCGATATCTATTCGCGGGTGCTTTACGGCGCGCGGGTTTCGCTGCTGGTCGGTTTTTCGGTCGCTTTGTTCGCTTCCATCATTGGCCTCACCATTGGGATGATTTCCGGCTTCGTCCGTTGGGCCGATAGCATCATCATGCGCATCATGGATGGCATGATGTCCATCCCGCCGATCCTGCT
>CAMCEP010000057.1 GCA_945873675.1 Asaia bogorensis | reverse complement strand
TACAGCAAGGGCCAAATGGTCAAGGCGAAGGTGCTGGATGTGGATGTTGAGAAGGAACGCATCTCGCTCGGCATCAAGCAGCTTCAGGCCGACCCGGCCGCCGAAGTGCTTGACCGCGTGCGCAAGGGTGATGTTGTCACCTGCGTCGTCACCAAGGTTGAGCAGAACGGCATTGAAGTGAAGGTGGATGAAGTGCTTACTGGCTTCATTCGTCGCGCTGAATTGGCCCGTGACCGTGGCGACCAGCGTCCCGACAAATTCGCCATTGGCGAAAAAGTGGATGCGAAGGTCACTGCGGTGGACCGCGCCGCGCGCCGCCTGACGCTGACCGTCAAGGGCAAGGAAGTGGAAGAGGAACGCGAAGCCATGCGCGAATATGGCTCGGCCGATTCCGGTGCCTCGCTCGGCGATATCCTGGGCGCGGCCATCCGCCGCCGCCGGGAAATGACCGGGGAAGAATAATCCCTGGGTCACGACTGACAGACTATCAGCCCCGGGGCAGCGATGCCCCGGGGTTTTTGTTATTTACCCCTTGTGGTGACCCGCCGCCCGCGCCACAAACAGCCCATGTCACTTGAAGCTGATCTCATCGCCGAACGGCGCCGCCTGTCCAGGCGCGTTACTTTTTGGCGCGCGCTTGCGGTGCTCGGCGTGATTGCCGCACTTGCGGTGATGTTCGGCAGGGGCGGGCTCGGCGGCCTTGCTTCCAATGATCATGTGCTCAGGCTCCGCATTGAAGGCACCATCCTGGAAGACCGCCGCCTGCTGGAAGTGATCGAGGAAGCAAGTAACGATACCTCCGCCCGCGCCATGTTGCTCGTGATTGATAGCCCCGGCGGCAGCATGGCGGGTGGTGAGGCTTTGCATGGCGCGCTCAAGCGCTTTGCCGAGAAAAAGCCCATCGTGGCGCTGATGGGCGGCACCGCAGCCTCAGCCGGCTATATGATCGCCATGCCCGCACAACATGTGCTGGCGCGGGAGGCGACAATCACGGGCTCCATTGGCGTCCTGCTGCAAAGCTTCGATGTCTCGGAACTGATGGCCCGGCTTGGCGTGCGCCCCGATATCCTGGCGACCGGCCCCTTCAAGGCGCAGCCCAACCCCTTCCAGCCGCTGACTGATCAAGGGCGGGCCGAGATGATGCGCGTTCTGGAAGATTTGCACGGCCAATTCATCGCGATCGTGGCTACAGGCCGGCAGATGGATGAAGCGCGCGTGCGCCCGTTGGCCGATGGCAGGGTCTTTACCGGGCGCCAGGCGCTGCCCCTCGGTCTGATTGACGCCATTGGTGGGGAAGCCGAGGCCCGCGCCTGGCTCGCTGCCCAGAAGGGTGTCGCGGAAGCCCTGCCAGTGCGGGATCTGGAACCGCGCGACCGGATGGAGAAATTCCTCAACCGTTTTGTGGGCGGCCTTGTGAAAACGCTGATGACAGAATGGTTTGGCGTTGACGCCCCGCGGGCGGTCTGGCAGCTTTCCAGATAGGGCGGGTTTCGTTCAGTCCAGGCAAGGCATGCGGCTTGGCGGGCTTGGTTCCTAACAGATGAGGCTTGAGGTCACCCCAAAGCATATTGGGGGCCGAATGAAAATCGCTTTGGGAGAAAACCCGGCATGACAAGATCGGAACTGATCGCGCAATTAGCCGCAAGCAATCCGCATTTGCGCCAAAGCGATGTGGAAGCGATTGTGGCGACAATTTTCGGTGAAATCACCGCGGCACTCGCGCGTGGTGATCGGGTGGAATTACGCGGTTTTGGCGCGTTTTCCACGAAATCGCGCGATGGCCGCACGGGGCGCAATCCGCGCACCGGGGAATCCGTGCCGGTGGACCCAAAATCCGTGCCCTACTTCAAGCCAGGCAAGGAATTGCGCGAACGCATCAATGCGAAAAAGCAAGCCGCCCCCGCCAAGCGCGCGGCCAACCGGCCGGGATTGTAAAGCCTGCTCCGGGCAATTGCTGATACGGCTGCATCCTTTTGAAAGCCCTTTTGGCCATCGGGGTGAAATGCCATGTGGCCATCTGGTGCTTCGCCAGTTTTTCGATCTTATTGCTAGCAGGATGCGCCCGCGAATTTACCGCCGCGCAGGTGGCCCAGTTCCAGCCGCCAATTATCGTAACTCAGGCACCGGCGCGCCCTTTGCGGGAAAGCTGGTCGCTCCGCAATAACACAACCCGTGTAGGCCTTGCGGAAATGCGCCCCATAATCCCGGCCTACAATGGCCAGGGAAATTTACTCGCCTCCTGGAACCCGCATCCAGAAGGCGTTGGTCAGCGGCCAAGTTTTGTAGTGATTCATGGCGGACATGGCCTCAATCCCACGAATTTTGCGACGGCTCTTTGGCTGCGTGAAAAATTCGCCGCCAATGTCTTGTTGCTGGACAGCTACTGGAGCCGTGGACGAGAAGAAAATTGGGCAACGGGTACGCGCTTTGGCGTGAATATGCGCGTGCTGGACGTCATCGCGGCGGGGCGCTGGTTGCGGGATACCGTCGGCGGTGACCCAGAACAAAGCTTCGTCATCGGCGACAGCCAGGGCGGTTGGACCGTGCTGCGCAGCTTTACCGATGAACCGTTTTTCCAAAAGGAAATGCCAAGTCTTTTCCGCGGTGGCGTGGCGCTTTACCCAAATTGTCGCACTGATGGCACCAACGACTATCCACGCCTTGGCCCCTATGGCGCACCGGTGCTGATCTTCACCGGCGGACAGGATAGCGCGACACCAATTGCGCAATGCCCAAGCGCAACCCTGACTGCCGCGTCCGCCTGGGTTCACTATCCGAATGCAACACATGGCTGGGATGTCGCCAATCGCGGCGCGCTTAGCCCACCCATAGATGGCGAATGCGGCCGCGCCATGAATGTCTACAACCGCTTCCCTGTCTGCCGCAGCAATGAGACAACAGCCGATATGCGGACCCGAATAGAGGACTTCATTCGATCGCAGGTGCGCCGTTAGCACATATCTGTCGCGCCTGAGGTCGCCGGACAAGAATTAAACCCCCAGTCGGTCGCCTGTCCCGCAGGCTCTGGTGCTTCCTCTTGGCTTGAGTGTGCTCCAGCGTCGCATATCGGCGGGAGATATCGGGCTTGTGCCCTACATAATGCCCAATAAGGTGGAATGTCCCTTGACGCGGGACGCGTAGCGGGGATTTTCTCACCTTAATTCTCGCGAAGGCCCCGCAATGCGCTGGTTCATCTTCCTGCCACTCGCCATTCTGGTGGTGCTCTTCATGCTCTCGAACCCGCAGAGCATCGAATTGCGCCTATGGCCCTTTGATGTTGCCTGGACAGCCTCAGCAGCCATCGCGGTACTGTCCATCGCGGCGGTTGCCTTTCTGCTCGGCGCGTTGATCGCCTGGGCCGCCGCCGTGCCCGCCCGCCGCCGCGGCCGGGCCGCGGAACGTCGCGTGGCGGAACTTGACGCGCGGATCACCGCGCTCAACGCCAACGCCGCCAAGGAAGCCGCCGATCAAAAGGCCCTGACCCAATCATGATCGCCCGCCCCCAAAGCGGCACCGGCCGCATCATCCCCGCCCTTGATTCAGGCGATGCGGCGCGCGCCCAAGCCCTGGCCGAAAGCCTCGCGCCGCATTGCGGTTTGCTGAAGGTGGGGCTGGAGCTTTTCACCGCGGCCGGGCCCGCCATTGTCAGCGCCATGGCGCGGCATCGCCCCATTTTCCTGGACCTGAAGCTGCACGACATCCCGAATACGGTGGCTGGGGCAGTGCGTTCCCTGCTGCCGCTGAAGCCCGCCATGATGACGCTGCATGCCGCGGGCGGTGCTGCCATGATCGCTGCCGCGCGGGCCGAGGCAGAGAAAGCCGGCGCTGATCGCCCCATGCTGCTGGCCGTGACCGTGCTGACCAGCATTGACGCCGAAACCCTTGCAAGCACCGGTGTCGCGGCCAGCCCCGCAGATCAGGTGCTGCGCTTGGCGCGCCTTGCGCTGGCCGCCGGGGCGGATGGGCTGGTCTGCAGCCCGCAGGAAGCCGGCGTGCTGCGCGCAGCCCTTGGCCCGGCCCCCTTCCTGGTGGTGCCAGGTGTGCGCCCGGCTGGTAGCGCTGCCGGCGATCAGGCCCGCACCGCCACACCGGCCGAGGCTGTGGCAGCGGGCGCGGATTGGATCGTGGTCGGCCGGCCCATCACCGGTGCGACAGACCCGGCAGCAGCGGCAGCAGCCATCGCGGCAGGGCTTTAGGCGTGCTGGTCAAGATTTGCGGCATCAAGGACATGCCCGCGCTGGAAGCCGCCCGGCACGGCGGCGCGGATATGGTGGGCTTCGTCTTCTTCCCCCCCTCCCCACGCGCCGTGACCCCGGCCGAGGCCGGTTTGCTCGCCCGGTCCTATACGGACGGCCCGAAACGCGTCGGGCTGTTTGTGGACCCGGATGATGCCACCCTGGCCGCGACTTTGGCCGAAGTGCCGCTCGATATCGTGCAATTGCATGGGGAAGAAAGCCCGGCGCGGGCTGGTGAAATCCGCGCGCGTTTCGGCAAGCCCGTGATGAAGGCGCTTGGCATTGGCAGCAAGGCTGATCTCGCGCGCCTGCCGGATTATGCCGATCAGGTGGATTACTTCCTGCTTGATGCCCGCCCACCGCCGGGCAGCGCTTTGCCTGGCGGCAATGCGCTGGCTTTTGATTGGGCGCTGATGAAGGGCGAACACCCGCCGCGCCCCTGGCTGCTTGCGGGCGGGCTGACGCCGGCCAATGTGGCGGAGGCCATCGCGGCTTCCGGCGCGCCGGGCGTGGATGTATCCTCCGGCGTTGAACGCGCGCGGGGCGTAAAGGACCCCGCCGCCATCGCTGCCTTCATCACTGCTGCTAAATCTGTGCGCGCGTGACGCCGCGCCCCGCATGACCGCACCCGAGGAAAGCGAAGCCGCCGAAAAGGCCAAGATGCGCCGCGTGCTGGCGATTTTCGGCCCGGCGGTCTTTGCCGGCGCCTTTGCGACGCGCGTCACTGACCCCACCGTCGCCGAAATCGCCGGCGAATTCAGCGTCACGGCGGCTGAGGCCGCGCTGCTCGGCACCGCCTATACCCTGCCCTTCGCCCTGGTGCAGCCGATCCTGGGGCCGGTTGCGGATTCCATCGGCAAGCGGCGGATTGTCATGATCTGTGTCGCGCTGCTGGGCGTGATGCTGCTTGCCGCCGCGGTATCGGCAAGCTTTGGCTGGCTAATGGCCTTTCGTGCGGCTTCCGGCATGGCGGCGGGAGGCATGATGCCACTCACGCTTGCTATCATGGGGGATGCAGTATCGCTGAAATACCGGCAGGTGGCGCTGTCGCGCATTCTGGTCTTCGGTATCAGCGGGCAAATCGCGGGCGGCGTGGTGGCGGGCCCGATTGCCGCCATTGCCGGCTGGCGCGGCGTGCTCGTGGTTTGTGCCGTCGCCGCTTTTATCGGGCTTGTCGCCCTGATCCTGGCCGCGCGCGGCGCCGCGCGGGAGGTGATGACCCGCTATGACCCGGTGGTGGCGCTACAACGCTATCGCGGCATTATCGCCAATCCTGCCGCACTGCCGCTATTCGCTGCCGTGGCCGTTGAAGGTGGCTTGGTCTTTGGTACCTTTCCCTTCATCGCCCCCCTACTGATCGAACGCGCCATTGGCAGCACCATGGAAGCGGGTTTTGCGATCGGCGCCTTTGGCCTTGGTGGGCTGCTTTTTGCCGCCCTGGTCGCGCCGCTGCTGGCCCGCTTTGGCCAGGCCGGCGTGATCCGCATTGGCGGCGCCACCGCAGCGCTCGCGCTGGTTGGTTTTGCGCTGGCGCCATCCCTGGTGGTGGCGACGATGGCGGGGCTTGGGCTTGGCCTTGGGTTCTACATGATCCACAACGCCATCCAGACCCGCGCGACCGAGCTTGCCCCCCAGGCGCGCGGTAGCGCCATGTCCCTGCATGCTTTTGCCTTTTTTGGCGGCCAATCGCTCGGCCCGATCTTCTATGGGGTGGGGGATATGATCATCGGCTTGCCCGCCACATTGGGGTTGGCGGCGGGTGGGATTATGGTGCTGGCGCTGCTTTTAGCACGGCGCTGAGGTGCTTTTCGGCACCCGATTCGCGGCCTGAGAGATCACCCTTTCTGCAAGCCGTGAACAAAGCGGAAACTGCCAATGAAAGGTATTAATTATTTTTACTAGATTTTTCAAATAGATAAACGCCATTAAAGGAACAAATTAGCAACGAGCGACTCGGAGCACAGTTCAATAACAATCACCCAAGATATTGTGGCAGGCCTTCAGCCACGGGCACAAGTGCGTTCGCTTCCCGTGCATGGCCTGGGCAGGTCGGGCTTAGCCAACCAAGTTGATATCGCCAGCGCGATATGCGCCTATAACGGCAACAGCCCAACCGGGCCCTTCAATACAGGAAACACGCATGTCCAAGGCTTTCTTCATGGTGCGCGCCGTGGTGGCAGACCCGGCCGACCGGCCCAGTTTCGACACCTGGTATGAAAAGGAACATCTGCCCGATGCGCTGTCGGCCTTTGGTGTTGCCCATGCCTGGCGCTGCTGGAGCAAGACGGACCCATCGCTCCATTTCGCCTTTTATGAATTCCCGAACCTGGCGGCGGTTGAAGCCCTGCCGGGTTCACCCGCGCTGACCAAGTTGATCGCGGAGTTTGACCGCGTTTGGGGCAGCCGGGTTACGCGGTCCCGCGAAATTCTGGAATTCGCGGGGGAGTTGCGCCGGTAGTGCCAATCAGCGCTTGCTGAGCGCCTCTGCCAGACGCCCGCTGGCTTCGCGGATGCGGGCCTCGCTCTGCGCGAAGCAAAGCCGCAAATGGCCTTCCCCGCCGGCGCCAAAGGCCGCACCCGGCGCAATGCCAACCCGCGCCGAATGCAGCAGGGATTTCGCGAGAGCGAGGCTATCCGTGCAGCCTTCCACCTTCAGGAACAGATACATCGCGCCATCCGGGCGCGGTGCGGTAACACCCGGCACGGCGGAAAGCGCCGCATGGGCGATATCGCGCGCCTTCAAATACCGCGCGCGGGTTTCCGCGATGAAGGCATCGCCCTTGTCGAGCGCCACCACACCTGCATGCTGGATGAAGGTGGGCGCGGATGACATGTTGAATTCATTGAGCTTGCCGATGGCATCCATCATTGCCGGCGGCGCCACAATCCAGCCCAAGCGCCAGCCCGTCATGGCCCAGGATTTGGAGAAGGAATTGACTGAGACCACGCGATCCTGCTCATCGGCGATTTCAAGGAAGGACGGCGCGGCATCGCCGGCGAAATAGAGCCTTTCATAGACATCATCTGAAAGGATCCAGGTGCCGGTCTGGCGGCATTTCGCCAGAATGGCGCGCTGTTCTTCGGCAGTCAGTGTCCAGCCCGTGGGATTGCCGGGGCTGTTCAGGAACAGGAGCTTCGTTTGGGGCGTGATGGCCGCCAGCAATTCATCCAAATCCGCGCGCCAGATACCGTTCATGAGGCGAAGCGGCATATCGGTTACTTCTGCGCCCATGACACGCGCGATGCCATCCATATTGGGCCAGGCGGGGGCGGGGATGACCACGCGATCACCCGGTGAGAGCAGCGCCTGCGCCACCAGCATCAGCGCATTGACGCCCGATGCCGTGACCGCAATGCGTGATGTGCCGACGTTGCGATTATTGCGCTGAAGGTAGGATGCGATGGCTTCACGCAGCGGTGGGATGCCAGGATTGGGCGCGTAGAAGGTTTTGCCTTCATCCAGCGCTGCTTTTGCGGCTTCCCGCACGAAATCCGGCGTGACGGTATCTGGCTCCCCGAACCAGAGGGGAATGACATCGGGCATATAGCGCCCGACCTCCGAGACCTCACGGATCAAGGAGCCGGGGATTTCAGCAAGGGCGGGGCGGGGGGTGGGTTCGAAGCGCATGGTGGGGCTTTAGCGCGAGGGCCGCGCGTTGGACAGGGTGGGGGTTTAGGTACCGCCACGCAAAGCGATGGCCTTGTCGTAATCGGCGATGGCACGATCCTGATCGCCCCTGGCGCCATAGGCGCGGCCTCGGCTTTCATAGGCATCGGCGTAGTTTGGATCATGGCGCAGCGCCAGATTGTAATCCGCAATTGCGGCGGCGCTATTGCCTTGCTGCATGCGGAGCAGGCCGCGATTGCGGTAGGCGATGGCGTAATCGGGTTGAACCTGAATCGCTCGGTTGTAATCGGCAAGCGCACCGGCGGTGTCGCCCATGCGGCGTTTGATAATGCCTCGTGTGTTGTATGCTCGTGCGTGGTCAGGTGCTAGGCGGATAGCTTCATTGACATCGGCCAAGGCTGTCGCATCATCGTTCAATCGATACCTGATGCTTGCTAAATTGCTGCGAGCAACACCGTTATTTGGATCAAGGCGCACTGCCTCAGCATAATCACTCAGGGCAGATTGCAGATCGCCTTGCCGTTCGCGGATGCGGCCGCGGTCCGTATAGGCATAGGCAAAATTTGGACTGATGCGGATTGCCGCTTCGCAATCGGCCAAAGCGCCATCCAGATCATTCAGGGCAATTTTTGTATTGCAACGATTGCGTAGCGTACCGGCAAAATTGGGCGCAAGGCGCAGCGCCGCATCGTAATCCGCAAGGGCGGCGGCATAATTGCGCGCATTAAATTGCGCATTGCCGCGGCTATTGTAGGTTGTAGCCAAACTTGTGTTTGCTGCGGAAGCGGCTGGCGCCTGGGCGCCTTCTTCCATAGCGCAAGCCGAGAGCATCACTGTCAGCGCAACGACCAAGACCCGCATATCAAGCCCCCATCCTTGTTTCTACTCAAGGTAGCATTCATATTTCAGATACTACTGTCAACGTTATTTGCGTCTGTCCAATGTCCGGGTTCCAAGGGCCTTTCGGCCCTTGGCGGGTGGGTGCGGGAGGGCAGAGCCCTCCCGTTTCTGTTATGGTGCAATCTTCACAAGGAGTGCGCCCATGTCCCGCGATATCCTCGGCTGGCGGAAGCTTTTTGGTGTGATGGGGCCTTCCACCAATACGGTGGTGCAGCCGGATTATGATCTGCTGCGCCCGGATGGTGTCACGAACCATTACAGCCGCATTTTTACGCCTGATTCGGATGCGGTTTCCAATGAAAGCTTTCGTGCCGGTATTGCGGTGATCAGCGGCAATACGATGGATGCTGTGCGGAGTGTCATGACCTGCCATCCGGATTATCTGGTGATGGGCATGTCGGCCATTACCTTCTTTGGTGGCCAGAAGGGCGCGGATGATTTCGTAGCGCAGGTCGGGGATGTCTCTGGCCTTGGGATCAGCATTGGCAGCCATTCCTGCACCGCGGCCTTGAATGCCTTTGGCGGTATTCGGCGCCTTGCGGTGCTGACGCCTTATTGGCCGGTGATGAATGCGGAAGTGGCGCGCTATTTCGGCGATATGGGTTTCAGCGTGGTGCGTGACATTGCGCTGCAATGCCGCAGTTGGACCGGCATTGCGCAGGTGACGCCCGCTGAATGTGTGGCGGCCTTGAAGCGGCTTGATGGTGATGATGTGGATGCGATTGTGCAGGTGGGCACCAATCTTTCCATGATCCGTGTGGCGGCGGCCGCCGAGCTTTGGTTGGGCAAGCCTGTGCTTGCGATCAATGCCGCAACCTATTGGCATGCGCTGCGCGCCAATGGGATTGCCGAAAAACATGAAGGCTGCGGCCGGATTTTTGAGGAGCATTGATCCATGTCCACCACCAGCCTCCCCGAAATCCGCGAAGCGGAAGCCCCGCCCGCGATTGCCGCGATTTATGCTGCGCTGAATGAGGGTATCGGCATTGGCCAAGTGAACCTTATTTGGCGCCACGCGGCGGCCTTGCCTGGTGTGTTGGATTGGCTTTGGGTGCAGGCTGCGCCGGCGCTTGCTTCGGGTGCGGCAGCGGCTGCGCGGGATGGGATTGCGGCGGCCATCACGCTGCCAACACCTGCCGCATCACAAAAGCCGCAGGATCACGCGGCGATTGCGGCTTTGGTGGAGATCTATAATCGCGGCAATCTGACAAATCTCGCTTTGCTCTCGGCCATTCTGCTGCGTGCGCAAGGTGTGGCGCCAGGTGAGCGCCCTGCCAGCGCGCCGCGCGGCGCGATGCTGCCGGCGCCCCCACCTTTGCCAAGGCTAGCCGCCTTACCGACCGCGCAACAGGCGCAAATCCGCGCACTCACAGCTGCGCATGGGCTATCCGATGCGGCTGTGGTCCCAAGCCTTTATCTGCACCTGGCGCTATGGCCGAATTTTCTGGCGCTGCTGCCGGCATTGCTTGCGCCATTACAGGCGGAACAGGGCTTGGTGCGCACGCGTAATGCTGCCGTGGAAGC
Source organism: Asaia bogorensis (assembly GCA_945873675.1). GTDB lineage: Bacteria > Pseudomonadota > Alphaproteobacteria > Acetobacterales > Acetobacteraceae > Neoroseomonas > Neoroseomonas bogorensis_C. The sequence goes on along the minus strand of CAMCEP010000057.1, from coordinate 2,035 downwards.
CGCACGCCATGCCGCGCCGGGGCTGATCGCAGCCCTCGGTGCGGCCCCCGCACCACCCGCGGCCTTACCGGAATTCCTGACACGGCTTGAGGTTTTTGTGCGAGAGGTCATCCCCGGCATGGTGCCGGTTGGTTTATTCCTGCGTCGCGCTTTGGGATGACGGCACCAAGCCGCGCCCCTCCCCATCCGTAAACTGCAGCGCCGCCAACCGTGCATAAAGCCCGCCTTCGGCCAGCAGCGCCTCATGCGTACCGGTCGCGATGATGCGGCCTGCATCCATCACAACAATCCGATCCGCACGCCGCACCGTGGCAAGCCGATGCGCGACCGTAATGCTCGTGCGCCCCTTGCACAGCCGCGCTAATGCCTGTTGCACCGCGAATTCGCTTTCCGCATCCAAAGCGCTGGTTGCCTCATCCAGCAGCAGCACCGTCGGGTCGCGCAGGATGGCGCGCGCAATCGCCAAGCGTTGGCGCTGCCCGCCGGAAAGCGTCACGCCACGTGTGCCAAGCTCGGTCGCGTAGCCCTGCGGCAGGGCTGCGATGAAGTCGGCCGCTGCCGCTGCCTCGGCCGCCGCGGCAACTTCCGCATCGGTGGCATCCGGCCGGCCCAGGCGGATGTTTTCGGCAATGCTGGCACTGAAAATCACCGGCTCCTGAGGCACCAGCCCAAGGCGGGTGCGCAGTGCGCGCGGGTCAAGCCGCGTAATCTCCGCCCCATCCAACAGAATGCGCCCAGCACTTGGGTCATAAAACCGCAGCAGCAGGGACAGCACCGATGTCTTGCCGGCGCCCGAGGGACCAACCAGCGCAATCGCCTCCCCCGGCTCCACCACCAGGCTGAAATCACTGAGCGCCGGAGTATCCGGCCGCGTCGGGTAGCGCAGCGTCACCGCTTCAAACACCACGCGGCCTTGCGCGGGCGGCAGGGGCAAAGGGTTCGCGGGCGCCGCGATGACGGGTTCAATGGCCAGCACTTCGCCAAGCCTATCCGCGGCCGCCGCCGCGCGTTGGATCTCGCCCCATAACTCGCTGACCGTGGCGCCGGAAGAAGCCATCAGCACGGCGTAGAAAACAAAGGCGGATAACTCGCCGCCCGAAATCCGCCCTTCAATCACATCGCGCCCACCCACCCAAAGGCTGAAGGTGATGGCGCCGAAGCCAAGCAAAATCACCGCCAGTATCAGCAAGCTGCGGGAGAATACGCGCCGGAGTGCCGCACGCACCGCTTCTTCCGAACCCGCGGCAAAGCGCGTGCGCGCACGATCTTCCTGCGTGAAGGCCTGAATGGCGCGAATGCCGCCCAGCGTTTCTTCCGCTTGTGCTGCCAGCTCCCCGATTCTTTCCTGTGCTGCCTTGGAAAGCCGCCTTTCGCGCCGGCCAAAAAACACCAGCGGCAGCACGACCATGGGCAGGATCAGCGCAATCAGCCCCGCGAGTTTCGCGCTTGTCAGCACCAGCATGAGGAAGGCACCAACACCGGTGATGGCCTGGCGCACGCCCATGGAAATGGCAGACCCAATCAGCGATTGCAGTAGCCCGACATCTGCGGTCAGGCGCGACATGACATCGCCGATGCGCGCCGTCTCAAAGTAACTCGGCGAAAGCCCCGTGACATGGTCAAAGAAGCGCTGGCGCAAATCCGCAGCCACCCGTTCGCCCAGCCAGGACACCAGATAGAATCGCGTGGTGGTGCTGATCGCCAAGGCAGTAATCAAGGCGCCCATCACCAGCGCGGCACGGTCCAAGGCACCGGGCCCGCCGGCGAAGCCATCATCAATCAGATGCTTGAGGCCCTGGCCAAGCGCGAGTGTCAGCCCCGCCGCCAGCAACAGCGCCGCAATGGCGGCAATGACACGCGGCCAATAAGACTTCAGTAGCGGCAAAAGCAGGCCAAGGGCGGCAAGGCTGGTGCGCGGAGCGGGCGTCACGCGTCAAACCAACCTAAACGTGCTGGCCGCCATTGATGTGAATTTCCGCGCCATTCACATAGGAAGACGCCTCGGTACACAGGAAATAAATGGCCTGCGCCACTT
>CAMCEP010000056.1 GCA_945873675.1 Asaia bogorensis | reverse complement strand
GCTTCCAATTCGCGGGCAAGCGCGATGTTGCGCTCCTCATCAAAACGCGCCTTCAATTCGACGATGCCAGTCACGCTTTTGCCGGCCTCGGCGGCTTCAATCAGCGCCTTGGCAATCGGGCTGTCGCGCGTGGTGCGATAAAGCGTCTGCTTGATCGCGATCACATTCGGATCACGCGCCGCTTGCCTGAGGAATTGCACCACCACATCGAAGCTTTCGTAGGGGTGATGCACCACAATATCCTTGGCGCGGATGGCGGCGAAGCAATCGCCGCCGAAATCCAGGATGCGTTCGGGAAAGCGCGGCGTATAGGGTGTGAACAGCAGATCGGGCCGGTCATCCACGATTAATTGCGTCAGATCAGAAAGCCCAAGCAAGCCATCCACCACGAACACTTCTGACCGCGGCGCATCCAATTCCTCGGCGACAAAATCCAGGATATCGGGGGGCGTATTGGCGGTGATGGAAAGTCGAATGGCGCGCCCGCGCCGGCGGCGCTTCAAGGCGCTTTCATAGGAACGGACAAGGTCTTCGGCTTCTTCTTCGAATTCCACATCCGTGTCACGGATCAGGCGAAACAGCCCACTTTCCGCCATGATGAAGCCGGGGAAAAGCCGATCCAGGAACAGCAGGATCACATCTTCCAGCAACACGAAGCGGATCGAACCCGCACCGCGGCGCGATGGCAGGCGGATGAAGCGCTCCACCTGTGGCGGCAATGGCAGAAGTGCCCGCATGGTGCCGCCATCTTCTTCGCGCACCAGCTTGAAAACCATGCAAAGTGCAAGATTGGCGATGAAGGGGAAGGGATGGGCGGGGTCAACGGCAAGGGGGGTCAGCACCGGGAAGACCCGGTCCATGAACCATTCGCCCAGCCATTCCTTATCGGCCTCGGTCAAATCTGGCCGATCCACCAGCATCAGATGTGCTTCGCGCAGCCTGGCGCGCAAGTCCCGCCATGATTCCTGCTGGCCATCAATCAGCGCGCGTGCGCGTTCATGAATGGCGGCAAGCTGTTGCGCTGGCGTCAGCCCATCGGGGGATGGCGAGACCACGCTGGCGCGATCCTGCCCCACCAGGCCCGCCACGCGCACGGAATAGAATTCATCTAAGTTGTTTGCCGAAATCGCAACATAGCGCAGCCTTTCCAGCAGCGGGTGGCGCGCATTGCCCGCTTCTTCCAGCACACGCTGATTGAAGGCGAGCCACGAAAGCTCCCGATTGCTGAAACGCGCTGGGCTTTCCGCCAGCGGGAAGGCTCCGATATCGGGCATGATGTCGCTCATGACTTGATTTTATAGCAGAGGGGTCAGGGAAGGCGAGGGCGGGCGCCGCTCAGTCTCAGAAACTTCACAAATGCCCTGTTCTGCCAGCCAGCCATCAAGGGCCAGCCGCGCCAATGGGCGCGTGATGCGCCCCCCCATCCCAAGTGCCGCGCGATCCAGCCGCGCCACGGCTTCAGCAAGGCTTGCCGCATCGCGCGGCAAGCGCGTGAGCAGCCAGGCCTGCACATCGGCCTCCACGCGCAATTGCCGATCGGCGAAGAATTTGCTGAGCAGGGCGCAGAGCAGCGCATCCGATGCCGGACCGATGCCCACCGCCTGTGTGGCGCGCAAACGGCTGGCCAGATCAGGCAGGCGCACTGGCCAACGCGCTGGCGCCTCACGCCCGATCAGCAGCAGGCTCTCGCCTCGTTCAGCGCAAAGATTGATCAGGTGCAAAAGCGCGGCCTCATCCGCCACGCAATCCGCATCATCAATGACATTGCCCTGGGGCGCGGGGGGCGGCAGGCCGCGCAAGCCCATGCCATCCAGCCAGCGCCAGCCAAAACGTGCGGCAGCGGCGCGCGCCAGGTGCGTCTTGCCCAAGCCCGCTTCGCCGAATAGCGCGAGCCTGCCGAGCGGCCAGGCCTCAGGCTTTGCCAGCCAGCTTTGCGCGGCTGCATTGCTGGCATCGGCAATCACATCGCGCGCGTCAAAGGAAGCCGCGATGGGCAGCGGAAGGGCCAATTGGCGCATCATTGTCCGGTCCGCGGCGGGTCAAGATAAAGCGGGCTTTCCAGATAGCGGCGCAGCCAATAGCGCGTGACCACGCCAATCGCCGCCGCCATGGGCACCGCCAGCAGCACACCCAGAAAACCAAAAGCGACCCCGCCGGCAAAAAGGGCAAAGATCACCCAAACCGCGTGCAGTTCCACCCGATTGCCGAGCAGATAGGGATAGATGATGTAGCCTTCGATCCCTTGGCCGATCACGAAAATCGCCACAATCACCAGCACTTCCTGCCAGGATCCGAATTGCCCGATGGCAAGTAGCACGGCGGTCGCGAAACCCGTCATGGAACCGACATAAGGAATGAAGGTCAGGAAGCCCGACATGATCCCGATGGTGATGCCAAGCTCCAGCCCCGCCAAATGCAGCGCGAAGGCATAGAAAATGCCAAGCCCGAGGCAACACAACAATTGCCCGCGCAGCCAGGCGGAAAGAACGCGGTCCGTATCGCGCGCGATTTGCCGGAATACATTTGCACTGCGCCGCGGCAGCCAGCTTTCAATGCGCGTCAGCATGGCGGGCCAATCGCGCAGCAGATAAAACGCGACAACCGGTGTCACCACCACAAAGGTGAAAACGCTGAATAGCGCAAAGCCGCCGCCAATCAGCCGTGTGGCCGCGCCGCCCAGCCAGGATAGCATGGACGCCGCCTGGTTGATCGCTAATTCACGCAAGCGCTGATCCAGCATGTCTGGGCCCAGCGCTTCTTCCAGCTTGGTCAACACATCACGTAAGGCCTGACCAACCCCAGCGACATAGGCTGGCAGGCGCTGCACCAGTACGCCAAGCTGCGCCAGGATCAGCGGATAAAGCAGCAGCAGTGCCACCAGCGTAATAGCGGCAAGCAGCGTTATCAGCAGAAAGGCACCAATGCCACGCGGCAGGCCAAGCCGCGCCAAGCGTGTGGCTAAGGGGTCAAGAAAATACGCAATGGTCGCGGCCAGCACGAAGGGCGTCAGAATACCCTGGAACAACCAAAGACAGAAAAGCAGCGCGATACCAAAACCAAGAAACAGGCCCCAACGTTGCCCGCGCGTGGCAGTGCGCGGTGCCGAAGGTGGCGTGTTGGTCGGCCGTGCGGCCACGGGTGGGCGCTGATCTGTCATGCATTCCAGCCGGCGGTGCGCCGCGCCGCCTGCACAACATATGCGGCGCCTGAGGCGAAGGTTGTCGCCGCCACAAGCCAGATCATCACCTCCAGCAATATGGGCGCGCTGAAGCCGAAACCTGCCAGCAGCAGCACCAGCGCTGCCAGCAGAATCTGCACCGCCGTATTCGCCTTGGAAATGAAAATCGGTTTTATGCGCGGCGGCAGGCCAACCGCCCAAAGCACCAAGACTCCGCCCACAATCAGCAAATCGCGAAACACCACCAGAATTGCAAGCCAATCCGGCAAAACGCCAATCGCCGCCAGCGTCACATAAACCGAAACCAGCAAAGCTTTGTCCGCGATGGGATCAAGCACGGCGCCAAGCTGGGACCGCGCATTCCAGGCGCGCGCAATCCAGCCATCCAGCGCATCGGAAATACCCGCACCAATGAAGACCAGAAAGGCAAGATCAAGCCGATGTTGCAACATCAGCCAAATCGCCGCCGGCACGGCGCAAAGCCGCGCGAGCGTGATCAGATTGGGCAGGGTGAAAAGCCCTGCCCCCGCCAAACCTGGCGGGGCATGCGGCAATTGGCGAAGATCAGGACCGTCCGGCAAGGCCAAGCCGCCATTGATCATTTTGCACGCCGGTACCGGGTGCAAGCTGCAAGCCATGCTGACCGAAGGTTTCCGGCGCAGCCCCAACGGGCACACGTAGTCCAAGGTTCAGATATGCGCGATCCGTGGTGATCGCCAGCACATCAAGCTTGGCCCCCGCGGCAACCAGACGCCTCCTGATTTCCAGCCATTCATTGAGCGAACCGTAACGCGCCGTGGCTTCCAAAGACGCCAATACGGGTGTTGCCGGCGTGACACTGGTCGGCGCTTCTGGAACTGTTCCGGAAGGCAGCGTCGCCGCGCGCACTTGGCCACCTTCGGCGAAACTTTGTACAGCCTCGGCATCGAATTGGATCGTGAGCCGCCCGCTATAGCGCTGCGGGCCGGTGGTTTCCTGTTCGATCACAATGGACCGTACCATGCGATCAAGTTCGGCATCGGTCGGCTGACGCGTTGTATCGACCATGCCCTGAATGCGATCCCAGGCGGCGCGGCGCCCGGCAGCAAAGGCGCGTTCCTGCGCGACCACGCCATTTTCCGCAGTCGCTTGCGCCGCTACGCCGCGCTGGGTCAGCGCGCCCATATCGGCAATTTGCGCTTGGGCGGCCAGCACCAGCCAGCAGCTTGCGAAAGCCAGAATTACATGGACCCTTCCGGCCTTCCACCGGCAGCAGCTAATCAACATCCAAGCCTTCCCTTCGCCCATTCCGGCGCTATACCGGAAAGTCAGTCTATCAAATCGGAGGCCGCCCTGACCAGTTCAAACCCCCAGAGCCTCACCTACCGCGATGCGGGCGTGGATATTGAGGCTGGCGACGCCCTGGTGGAAGCCATCAAGCCCCTGGCGCGCGCAACCAATCGCCGCGGTGTGATGGGCGGCTTGGGCGGCTTCGGCGCCCTGTTTGACCCCAAGGCGGCCGGTTTCACGGACCCTGTGCTGGTTTCTTCCACGGATGGTGTAGGCACCAAGCTGCGCGTTGCGATTGAGGCAGGCATTCACGATACGGTCGGCATAGATCTGGTTGCCATGTGTGTGAATGATCTGGTGGTGCAGGGCGCTGAGCCACTGTTTTTCCTGGATTATTTCGCGACCGGAAAGCTCCAGCTGGACCAGGCCCGTGCTGTGATCAGTGGCATTGCGGAAGGCTGCCGCCAGGCAGGCTGCGCCCTGGTTGGCGGTGAAACCGCCGAGATGCCGGGGATGTATGCCGCGGATGATTATGATCTGGCCGGGTTTTCCGTGGGGGCCGCTGAACGTGGCCAGCTTTTGCCGGCGGGTATTGTGGCCGGGGATGTGCTGATTGGGCTTGGGTCTTCGGGCGTTCATTCCAACGGTTTTTCCCTGGTGCGGCGGATACTGGCCGCAGGCGGGCTGACACTGGCTGATGCCGCGCCCTTCGCCCCTGGGCAGACCCTGGGCGCGGCCTTGCTGGCGCCAACGCGCATTTATGTGAAGCCGCTGCTTGCTTTGCATCGCGCGGGTTTGTTGCATGCGGCAGCGCATATCACCGGCGGCGGCCTGCCTGGCAATCTGCCGCGCGTGTTGCCTGCGGGCCTGACCGCGGTGCTGCAAGCGGGAAGCTGGCCCGTGCCGCCGGTTTTCGCCTTTCTGGCCGAGGTTGGGAATGTCAGCGCCGATGAAATGCTGCGCGTTTTCAATTGCGGCCTTGGCATGGTGCTGGCGGTGCCGGCGGATGGCGCGGAGGCAGCCACGCGCATGCTGACAGAAGCCGGGGAAGCGCCCTTCCGCATCGGTCATCTGGAAGCCTCCAGCGGGCCGGCGGGTATTCGGATCGAAAACCTGCCGAGCACCTGGCCGCGCGGATGAAACGCGCGCGGCTTGCCCTGCTGATTTCGGGTCGCGGGTCCAATATGGCCGCGATCCTGGAATCTGCCGGGCCGGATTACCCTGCGGAACCCGTGCTGGTGCTGTCCAACCGCGCCAATGCGGCGGGGCTTGGCGTGGCGGCGGCGCGGGGGGTGCCAACCGCAGTGGTGGAAAGCCGCGCCTTCAAGGGGGATCGCGCCGCCTTTGAAGCCGCCTTGGAAGCGGAATTGGCCCGCCATGGCGTGGAGATTATCGCCTTGGCCGGCTTCATGCGCGTGCTGACGGCTGATTTCGTGCGTCGTTGGGAAGGCCGCCTGATCAATATCCACCCGTCCCTGCTGCCGTCCTTTCCGGGGCTCGATACCCATGCCCGCGCCTTGGCGGCAGGCGTCCGCCTGCATGGCTGCACCGTGCATTTGGTTACCGCGGGTGTAGATGAAGGACCCATTATCGCCCAGGCCGCTGTGCCGGTTCTGCCCAATGATACCGAAGCAAGCCTGGCCGCGCGGGTGCTGGTGGCAGAGCATAAGCTTTATCCCGCCGCCCTTTCCTGGCTGGCGGCGGGGCATGTGCGGCTGGCAGCAGACCGCGCGGAGATCACGGGGGCGGAATATGCGCTGGATTCGCTGCTGAACCCCTTGCCCCGCGCCGCTTTGCTTTCTACACCATAGTCCAAACGCCGAGATTTGGGGAAAGCCATGGCTGAGAAAGAACATTATGATTTCGTCGAAGTGACCTCCGCCGATATCCTCGCGGATCGCCGTGGCGGCTGGGAAGGCTTCACGCGCTTTGTCACCTGGTCCACCGGTGCGACCGTGCTGGTGCTGGTGCTGATGGCGATTTTCCTGGTCTGAATCTGCCAAAAATCGCGGCGTCACAGGGGCGGCTTGGACCGCCCTTTTTTCTGCCGAAACTACGCCTGCGCCATCAAGCGCGCGGTCTCCGCCTCAATTTGCGATTCAAGCGCTTCCATCAGCGGCTTGCGCGCAAGGCCCGTTGGCAGGGCGGGCAGAATGGAAATCGAAATGACCCCCGGTGTCTTGTGAAAGGCGCGCCTGCCCCAATGCCGCCCGCTATTTGTCGCGACCGGATAGCAGGGCGCGCTGCTGCCCATGACTAGCGCAGCAACACCTGGTTGATAGGGCAGCCTGTCCCCAGGGGCGGAACGTGTGCCTTCGGGAAAAATCACCAAGGGCCGGTCTTCATCCAACACGCGCTTGGCATCGCGCACCATGCCGCGCAGCGCAGCGCCGCCGCCATCACGATCAACCGCCACCGCGCCGCTATGGCGCGCCACGCGCCCCCAAAAGGGCAGATCGAGCAATTCGCGCTTCAGCACGTAGCTCGTTTGCTCAAGCAGGGCTGGCCAGACAAAAGTGTCAAAGGCGGATTGGTGCTTGGAAGCGATGATGGCGGCACCGGGTACCACATGTTCCAAGCCAGTCACCCGCAGGCGGATGCCGCAAATGACGCGCATGAGCCAAATAATCACGCGCGCCCAATGCCGGATGAAGCAGCGGATGAACCTTGGGTGGAAGGGCAGCAGCGCCATGGCAATCACGGAAGAGAACGCCGTGACGGTCATGAAAAGCACGTTGAAAATCAGGGAACGCAGCCAGATCATGCCCGCCTTCCCCCGAAAAATGCCGAAAGCCCGGCCTCGGCGCCCAGAAATTTCATGTATTCACCCAGCAGAAGGCCCCAATTCCGCGGCCGCCAGAAGGCTCCTTCCGCGCGCAGCCGTGCCGGTGTGACAGGGTGTGCCAGTACGCGCAATGCCGGCATGGCACGGCGTAATTCGCTGCGCGCGCGCGGCATGTGATAACCCGCCGTCACCAGGCGTATGGCAGCAATCTCCTGCGGTTTGGCCCAGGCTGCGATTTCCACCGCATTGCCACGCGTAGACGCCGCCGCATGGCCAAGCTCTACCCGGCCCAGTAGCCGCACCGGGTCCATGCCTGCACCGCGCGCCAGATCCGCAAGCCGCGAATCGGGATGCACGCCCGAGACAAAAAGCCGCGGCGCAACCCCTTCATCCAGCAGGCGAAAGCCGGTCTCCACCCGCTCAGTCCCGCCGGTCAGCACCACAACGGCATCGGTAGCGCCGGCATCGGCGGCGGTTTCCTGCACAATGCGCAGGAACCAGATGAAGCCGCCAAGCCACAGCAACAGCAGCGCCAAGGCCAGCAACCAAAGCCGCCGCGCCATCATGGCAGGCGTCGTAGCCACAACAGAATGCTGGCCATTGTCGCGCCCCAGGCGATCAACGCGGCGCTAAGCGGTATGGCAGCAAGGCCAAACAGGGGCAGGTCCTGCCAGCCGATGTTGGGCAGGATGGGTGCGGCAAGCTGCATCAGCGCCCAAAGCAGTGCTGTGGCCAGCGCCACCCCAAGCATGCCACCCAGCAGCGCCAGCCAGGATGTCCGGAGCGCGAAGCGCCGCGCAATGTCGCGATCCGCCGCGCCCAGCATATGCAGCACCATGACCGAATCGCGCCGCGCCGCGATGCCGGCGCGCACCGCAATCACCACCACGGAAGCCGCCACCGCCGCCACCAGCAGCACCACACCAAGCGCTGCCAGAGACAAGGCGCGCGCAAGCGCCGCCAGCCGCGCGACGAATACGCCATGCGCTTCCGTCACGGCGCCGGGCACGGCTTCTGCCACCTTATCGCCGATCAACACCGGGTCCGCCGCCAGATCGCCCAAGCGCAATTCAATCACGCCAGGCAGCGGCAGCCCCGCGACATCGCCAAGCCAGGGGCGCAGCAATTCCGCCATGCGGGCGGGGTCCACTTCTTGGGCTTCGCGCACCGCCGGCAGGGCACGCAGCGCTTCCAAGGCCGTTTCCATCCGCGCGGGGGAGGGGTTCGGGATTTGCACCGTTATCGCCGCATTGGCGCCTTGCTGCCAGCGCTCGGCGAGTTGACTGACGGCCGCCTGCCCCGCCACCGCACAGGCGGCAAATAGCGCCATGGCGGCAATCAGCACCACCAGCAGCCGATCCGCCAGCGCGCCGCGCAGGCCAATCGGGTCCCCCCTGCCGCCTGCTTCACGGCGCATCACTGATGCGGCCTTCTGCCAGGGTGATGATCCGTGCCGGGTGGCGCGCCGGCAAATCCTCAGAATGGGTGGCGACCACAATCGCGGTGCCAAGCCGGTTCATTTCCACAAACAACGCAATCAGGCGGCGGGCTTCAAACACATCCAATTCCGAGGTCGGTTCATCGGCGATCAGCAAGGCCGGGCGTGTGATGATGGCGCGCGCAATGGCGATGCGCTGCTGTTCGCCGCCGGAAAGTTCAGCTGGCGCACGCCCTGCCTTTTCCGCCAGGCCCAGCCAATCCAATATTTCATTCACATCCTGCCGGACCGCGGCTTCTGCCCGGCCCGCGAGGCGCAGCGGCAGCGCCACATTATCCCAGGCGGATAGATGCGGCAGCAGGCGAAATTCCTGATGCACTATGCCAATCTTGCGCCTGAGCGCCGGCAGGGCTGCCCGTTCCGCCTGCCCAATATCGGTCCCCAGCACCGAAACCACGCCGCTTGAGGGCCTGATGGCGGCCTGCATGAGCCTAAGCACCGAGCTTTTCCCCGCGCCCGAAGGCCCAAGCAGCCAGGTAAAGCTGCCTTCCCCCAGCGCGAAGGAGACATCGCGCAAGGCTGCCTGCCCCGGATCACCCTGGGGGTTTGGATAGGCCAGCCCGACGCGCCCGAATCTCACCATAAGGCTTGTTTCGCATGGTAGGGGCTTCGGGCTCAATCTTTCGCTTGCCGAGAAGGCAGCGCTGACGGAAAATAGCGCCATGCAGATTGAATGCCCTTCTTGCAGCGCGGGCTTTGAGGTGCCGGAGCGCATGCTGCGCGACCGCACCCGCCCGCTGCGCTGTAGCCAGTGCCGGACGGTATTTCCGATGCCGGACCCGCCCGCACCTGAGCCGGAGCCTATGGCATGGCGCGCCCCGGAGCCCCCCCCACCACGGGTAGTGGAGGAACCACCCCCCGCCCCGGTGATTGAGGAATTGCGGCCAGAGCCTGAGCCATCAGCCGAAACCCTGGCCGAGGCCGCGAATGAGGCTTCCGCACGCAGGTTGCGCGCGGCCTGGGCGGCTTCCATTGCGCTGCTGATTGGCGGCGGGCTTGCGGCCATCATCAAGCGCGATGTGGTGATGGAAGCCTGGCCGCCGGCCGCGCGGTTATTTGCAGCGCTTGGCTTGAGCTGAACGGCAGAAGGTGAGGGAGAGCGCAATGACCCGTGAGGAATTTGAAGCCGAATTGAAGCGCGATGGCTATGGCGTGTTTTACGGTGGTTTCCGCGCCAATGAGGAAAACCCCGAACATGGCCATGATTGGGATGCCAGGCTGATGGTGATTGGCGGCGAGATCACCATCACGCGCGATGGCAAGGCCGAGATTTTTCGCCAGGGTGATACCTGCGCGGTGCCGGCGAATTACCCGCATGCTGAGAAGGTTGGCCCGCAGGGTGTGGCGCTGATTGCGGGGCGGAAGGCGGTTTGAGGGGGAAATCCCTGCGCTGGCGGGGCGTAGCAGCGCCCGTTCAGCGCAAGGCGAAGCCTTCTATCCGGTACTTACCTGCCCGGTTCAGGTGGCGAATAGCGCGTATATGTCGGCGAGGGTGGTGGTGCCGACAAGGATGATGTCATCGCCGGTGCCGCCCATAAGGGTGTCATTGCCAGCGCCGCCCATGAGCGTGTCGTTGCCCGCACCGCCCATTAGGAAATTCGCCAAAGAATCGCCCAATATGCTGTCATTGCCAGCACCTGCCAGGACATTTTCGATGCCTGAAATCGAATCATTTCCCAGAATGCCTGAGCTTCTGCCTGCTGCCAGGTCCACCGTCACGCCATGGCTTGAAGCGGTGAGCGGCGCATAGCTTAACCAGTCGCTATCCGCACCTCCGAGGATACTGTCAGAAGGATCGGGCCCGTTCCAAAGATAAGCGTCATTAGCAATGATCGTGTCACTGCCGACCCCGCCGTCAATCGTTTGACGCGGCGCATGAACTGACAAGATGTCATTCCCCTCTCCGCCCGCCAAGGAGGATGAGATGAAGAGTACTGACGAATAGATGCTGTCATTACCGGGCCCGCCATCTAAGGTGTAGCCTCCGACCGGTATGGAAAGAGAGAAGTCAGTACTGTTCAGCGTATCATCACCATTCCCGCCAAAGAGCATGTCTCCGCCGTTAGTGGAGATCAGGGAATCATTTCCATCGCCGCTGATCAGGGTATCGGCACCGATAAAGCCATCCAGCGTATCATTGCCCTCATCGCCAAAGAGCGAATCATTTCCTGCACCACCGGAAAGTGAATCATTTCCGCCGCCGCCGTTCAGGACATCCTGGTCTATCCCGCCATCGAGTGTATCCGCGCCGGAGAGGCCCGACAACGTGTCATTGCCATTGCCGCCCGAGAGCGAGTTATTGCCGCCATCCCCTAGCAGGCTTTCATCAGCGCTTATCGGCGCCGCGCCGATAACGCTTTCAAAACCCTGGACATAAAGCCTGGTGCTGCCTTGGGAATAGGTGGTCCAGATACCATCATTGCCCGACGTCCAACTTCCGGCAGAAAGGCTGAGTGTATCCGCGCCTGTGCCACCGATCAGCGTGTCATTGCCATCGCCGCCGCGCAGGAAGTCATCACCATTGCCGCCCCAGACCATATCGGCGCCACCGGCACCATCAATGGTGTCGTTACCGGCATTGCCATCAAGGCTGGAACTGCCGGCATCGCCCAGGATGCTGTCATTGCCTGCACCGGACAGCACATTTTCAATGCCCGACAGCGTATCAGACCCCGCCGCCCCGGTCGCGCGGTTGGTGGTGAGGTCTATGGTGACGCTCTGGCTCGCGGATGTCAGATCCGCATAACTCGCCCAATCCGCGGTGCCTGATCCGCCCATGATACTGTCATTGCTGACACCACCTTGCAGCGTGTCATTATCGGCACCGCCATCCAGCGTATCCGCGCCGCCGAGGCCCGAAAGCGTGTCATTGCCATTGCCGCCTAACAGCGAGTCATTCCCATTCCCGCCGAGTAGCGAATTATTCCCGCCATCACCCAGTAGGGTTTGAGCGTTGCTGCTCGTGACTGTCCCAATGACTCTTTCAAAACCCTGGACATAAAGTCTGGTGCTGCCTTGGGAATAGGTGGTCCAGATACCATCATTGCCCTGAGCCCAGGCGCCATCGGAAAGAGCGAGCGTATCTGAACCTGCATCACCGACCAGCGTGTCATTACCATTGCCGCCGCGCAGGAAGTCATCACCGCCGCCGCCCCAGACCATATCGGCGCCGTCGCCACCATCTATGGTGTCACGGCCAAAACTGCCGCGAATGGTATCCCGCCCAGAGCCGCCGAAAAGAAGGTTGGTGCCATCAATATCAAAGATGTCATCATCATCCGCACCGCCCACGATGGTATCGTTGGAGAACCAGCCAGTGAGGGTGTCATTGCCTGCGCCACCATCTATGGAGTCTGATCCATAGCCGTAGATGTAATCGCGGCCATTGCCGCCCAACATCGTGTCATTGCCATCATAGGGGTCAATCGTATCGTCGCCATCACCGCCGAAGATTAGGTCATTGCCTTCGCCGCCGATGATATCGTCGTTACCGCCAAGGCCATCAAAGGTATCATTGCCAAGCTCACCAATGATTTCATCCGCGCCAGCAGTGCCGACGATATAATCATCCCCAGCGGTTTGTGACATTGAGCTTCCCAATCCTGCATAAGCGCGATATTAACTATTCGTAAAATAAGCAATAACCGAACAACTGTAAATCAG